>CAYJEM010000042.1:15851-17397 GCA_964369175.1 uncultured Erysipelotrichales bacterium
TTTTTAAGTGAAGCAAACTTATCGATTGTTAAATTAGAGGCTAAATTAGTGTTTAGTTTGTATGATTTTATAAATAAATACAATAAAAACTAAAGAATAATTTTACATATTGAACTAAGTATAATATAATGACTTATGTAATAAAAACAAATAATTGTATCGGAGGAATAAATATGCCAGGTGTAGTAGTAGTCGGAAGCCAATGGGGTGACGAAGGAAAAGGAAAGATCACAGATTATTTATCTGCTAATGCAGACGTTGTAGTACGTTATCAAGGTGGAAATAATGCTGGTCATACTATTGAATTTAATAATCAAAAGTATGCATTACGTTTAATACCATCAGGAATCTTTAGTGGAAATCCTGTAGTTTTAGGAAACGGGATGGTAATCAATCCAAAAGCATTATTAGAAGAAATTCAATATTTAAATGAAGCAAATGTAAGTACAGAAAATATCTTAATTAGTGACCGTGCGCATGTAATTCTACCGTATCATTTAGAAATCGATGCTTTGCAAGAAAAACTTCGTGGAGATAAAAACATCGGAACAACAAAAAAAGGAATTGGTCCTACATATGTTGATAAATATGCTCGTATCGGAATTCGTATGGGTGAATTTATAAATGAAGAATTATTTAAAGAAAGAGTAGCTGAAGTATTAGAAGTTAAAAAAAGAGAATACCCAGAATTACAATTTACAGCTAGTGAAATCTTTGAAGAATATAAAGAATACGCTCGTATCTTAAAACCAATGGTTTGCGATACAGCATTAGTATTAGATGAAGCATTTGAAAATAAGAAAAACATCTTATTTGAAGGTGCTCAAGGAACAATGTTAGATATTGATTATGGAACATATCCATATGTAACAAGCTCACATCCAGGAGCAAACGGTGTATGTGAAGGTGCTGGTGTTGGACCAGTATTAATTGACGATGTAGTAGGTATTGTTAAAGCATATACAACACGTGTAGGTTCTGGTGCATTCCCTACAGAAATCGAAGGTCCAATTGCGGAAAGAATTCGTGAAGTAGGTAGAGAATATGGAACAGTAACAAAACGTCCAAGAAGAATTGGATGGTTTGATGCAGTAGTAGTAAATCAATCAAGAAGAATGTCTGGTCTTACAGGAATAAGTTTAATGTTATTAGACGTATTATCAGGTGTAGAAGAATTAAAAATATGTAGTGCTTATACATTGGATGGTAAAACAATCCATGCATTACCTTCAACTATCCAAGAATTAGATAGAGTACAACCAGTACTTGAAACAATGCCTGGATGGAGTGAAGATATAACAAACGTAACATCTTATGATGAATTACCTGAAAACTGTAAAAATTACTTAAGACGTATTGAAGAATTAGTTAAATGTCCAATTACTATCTTTAGTGTTGGTCCTGATAGAAAACAAACAATTGTTTTAAAAGAAGTTTTTTAAAGAAAGACAGGTAAAACATATATTGTTTTATCTGTTTTCTACATATAAGAAGGAGAAACAAAATGAAAAAAGAATTAGTTATTGTTATTGACTTTGGTGGTCAA
>CAYJEM010000043.1:0-17277 GCA_964369175.1 uncultured Erysipelotrichales bacterium
AAAAAAAAACACAATTTTATGTGTTTTAATTTTCTTACTCTGGTAAGCCGCGTTCTGTTTTTCAGTTGATTATTTATCTATGCATTTGCATCTAAGTACTTGTTTTTATTCCTCATACTTAGTTCCCCTACCAAATTTGGGTTTCATCCTTGCAGAGTTTACCTCTTTTCAGCTTGTTTTTTCAAACAAGAATAGTCTCTGTGGCACTTTATAACTTATCAACCATGCAATATTGTTTAGGTTTTAGGTCTGTCGTCAGTTTCCTGCCTCAATTTATTTGATTGAGTACAATCACTACAAACATTACAGTCTGTGGATGCGCGGACTTTCCTCTACTTTCGTAGCAATCAACTCTCGTAAGCATATACTATAGTACTACAAATATTTTTTTTTGCAAGTTCTTATTTATTTTGGTTGAATACTGCTTTTTCTAATAATGATAATCTTTTTAAAATATCCACATTTGAAGATACATTTTCTTCAATCGATTTAATATTATCATCTTGTAATGCTTTTTCTTTTTCTAACATTACGATTTTTTCTCTTTGTTCTTTAATATGTTTTTCTAACGCCTCAATTGATTCATAAGATTCATTTAACATTTGGGCAAATGCTTGATAGTCACTCACTACAGCATCCAAAAAATAATCTACTTCTTCAGCATTATAACCCTTAAAATCAATTTTAAATTCTTTTGCAATAATTTTCTTGGGGCTCAATTGTATTTTATTTTCCAATTTAATCACTCCTTTTCAATACATTAATTGTTACAAAATATATGTAAAAAATCAAGTATTTTTACATAATATTATATTTCTAACCCATATATTTATGATATAATCATTCAATAGGAGGAATCATCAAAATGGTCAATTACCCAAATGCAAGGAAGCTAACGGTTGCTAATGATAAAATTAGTGCTAGCCAACGTGGTATGAATCTCGAACAAGAGCTTAATCTTTCAAATCAATACTATCTAGCTCACGATAAAGCGATTATTCACAAAAAGCCAACTCCCGTGAACATCGTAAGAGTAAGTTATCCAGAAAGAAAAGCTGCAAAAATTACCGAAGCATATTATCGTACCCCTTCAACTACTGATTATAATGGTATATATCGTGGAAAATATATTGATTTTGAGGCAAAAGAGACAAGAAAACTTGTATTTCCATCCATAAATATACCTAGTCATCAAATAAATCATTTAGAAGCAGTTAATAAACATGGTGGTATTGCATTTGTAATTATTGCTTTTTCTACTATAAATGAGGTATACTTAGTTGATGCATCATATATAATTGAGGCATTTAAAGTTTCAATGCGTAAATCTTTACGCTATCAAGAGATAAAGGACAATGGACAACTTGTCAAAAGTGGGTATAATCCTCGGCTTGACTATTTAACAGTTGTCGACGCTCTCTACTTTTAGGAGGAAGTTATATGAATAAGAACAAACAAAAAATAAAGAAGCCTAAGAAAAAAATAAATTGGCAACGTATCATACTATCAACACTAGCAATAATATTTGTACTTGGTGCTTCAGTAGTTGGATATTTTGTGTGGAACATTTATCAAGATACCGCTGCATTCGAGGTAGAAAGACTCTACTCTGGAGAAGCATCTGTAATTTATGATGCAAATGGTGAAGTTATTTATCAGTATGGTAATGACGAATATGGTAAACGCGAAAATGTAACGTACGATCAATTACCAGAAGTATTAATTGATGCAGTATTATCTGCAGAAGATGCACGTTTCTTTGAACATAATGGTTTTGATACTGTGGGACTTACAAGAGCTGCAATAGAAAATGTTGTCACTTTAGGTGGTGGTGGTGGTGGTTCAACAATTACTCAACAGTTAATCAAGCAATCATACTTTCCTGCTGCTGAAAGAACGATGACACGTAAAGTGAGTGAGTTATTTCTAGCAATTGAAGCTGAAAATGAAGTTGGTAAAGAAGAAATCTTAACACTGTATTTAAATAAAATATATTTTGGACGTGGTATTAATACAATTGGCGTTAGTGCTGCAAGTAAATATTATTTTAATAAAGATGTTGAATTTTTAACGTTACCTGAGGCTGCATTATTAGCTGGAACGTTAAATTCTCCATCAGCATATGATCCATACTACAACTTAGATGCTGCAACACAAAGACGAGATATCGTACTTGATTTAATGTTGCAACATGGATACATTACAGAACAAGAAAATATTGATGCAAAATCAGTGAAAGTCGAAAACATGTTATTTCCAGGTGATACAAGTAGTGGAGATGATGCAAACATGGCATACATAGACTTAGTAAATAAAGAAGTTATTGAAAAAACTGGACAGGATCCACGAGAAGTTCCAATGGAAATACACACATATTTAGATACAACCCTTCAAGATCAAATACATACATATGTAGAAGAAGGCTTTAATTATAAAAATGAGGATATCCAAGTTGGAGCAAGCATCCAAAGCAATAGTGATGGTCGCATCGTTGCAGTTATTGGTGGACGTGACTATTCTGGATTTAATCTAAACCGTGCTGATGTCAAACAACAACCGGGGTCATCATTAAAACCAATTATTGATTATGGAGCTGCATACGAATATTTAGATTGGTCTACTGCACATACAGTTGAAGATAAGCCGTTTGATAAAATAGCAGGCTATAATCCTTCAAACTGGGATGGTTCAGCAGGTAGACATGGTGAAATGTCAATTACTGAAGCATTGAAAAATTCTTGGAATACAACTGCTATTTGGACATTTGATGCCGTTTTAGAAGAAATTGGCTATGATGGTTATACAAAGTATTTAGAAGGATTTGGCATTGATATGTCAAATGAAGCAATTGCTCATGCCTATGCTATTGGTGGATGGTCTGAAGGTCTAACACCTGTAGAACTGGCAAATATGTATGCTACAGTAGCAAATGGTGGTAGCGCCATTGAACCACATACAGTAAATTATATTACATATGTTGAAGATGAATCAGTAGTTGAAGTTGATAAGGATATCCAAGCAGCTGCAAATCAAGCAATTTCAGCAGAAACTGCATTTATGATTCGTGAATCTCAGGTGGGTTATATGGATTACTATAACTACGCACCATTAAATCACGATCAAATTCGTGCAAAAACTGGAACAACAAACTGGGGTACAAATCAATTTGGAATTACACAAGGAACTGCGCGTGATAGTTGGCTAACTGCCTATAACCCTGATTATGCAGTAGCCATTTGGATGGGATATGACTATGAAACATTATTAGAAAATCCACGTAATATCAATAGTGAAATGGATATTGCCGCACGTTTTGCAGATGGACTATTAGACATCGTTGCAAATGATGTTACTGGTAGCTTCCCACCTACACCTGAGGGAATGGTACAAGGAACAATTGTTAAAGGTGTATACCCATATGTAAAAGCTTCAGCATCACTATTAAGCACAAATACAATTACAGGATGGTTTAAACCTGGAACATTCCCAACTGCTACATTTGAAGATTTAGGAATTAATAACTTAAGTTCATTTAATGCAACTCTAAATTCTGCGGGGACAATAAACGTACATTTTGGTGCCTACGATCCAGCTGATGCAGCAACGAATGCTGATGCAACAGATGGAACAAAGTACTATGGGGTAGTTCAATATGTAGTAGAAATAAAGGATAGTTCATCAGGTACACTGTTACATAGTGAAACACTATCTTCTCCTGATGCAACGATTAATTATACACCGACTGCCAAGGTAACTGTATCTGGATATTATAAATATGCAGATGCTAACATAAAATCTAACGTATTATCAGTTACTATAGGTGAAGATGAAGTTGTTTTAAATAAACCATCATTTACTGCTTCTTCAAATGGTGTAGCCATTGCAAATGGTGCAACAATTTCAGCATCAAATAAAGTGGCTATTACAGCTTCATCACAAGCTACAGGAAGCACTTTTACAATTACACTTACTGACTCTGCTGGGACAGTTATAGGTAGTCCTATAACTGGAAGTAGTGCAACTATAACTCTAAGCAAAGAGGGAACTTATCGTATTAGTGTTGTTGAGAAACTTGATGGTGTTACAAGTGAAACAGCTAGTATGTCCTTTACATACAAGCTACCAGAAACAGATACTGATAGCTCAACTACAGAATAATTTAAAAGGATGATTTCAATATGAGATCATCCTTTTTTTGTTATAAGTGGAGCAATTATATTTTTTTATTCTTTTCTTTACAAATATCAATTAATTGACATTGTTTACAATTAGGGTTTGTTGCCTTACAAAAATATCTACCAAAAAAGATAAATTGATGATGCGCTTTATTCCAATACTTCTTAGGTATTGATTTTGTGACCTTTTTTTCAACCACTAATACACTATCATCCTTTTTTGCAAATCCCAAGCGTTTACTAATTCTTTCAACATGTGTATCTACTGCAAATGCTGGAATATCAAAGGCAACAGATTGAACTACATTGGCAGTTTTTCTACCAACTCCAGGAAGAGATGTTAAACTTTTATGTTCACTAGGGACAACTCCATTAAAGTCTTCTAACAATTTGATTGCTAGTAACTTTAAATTTTTTGCTTTGTTTCGATAGAGACCAATTCTACGAATATCTGCCTCTAATTGTTCAAGTGGAGCATTTGCGTAATCCTCGATTGTATGATATTTCTTAAACAACGATTCTGTAACTTTATTTACACTTTCATCAGTAGTTTGAGCTGATAGCATAACTGCAACAACTAGTTCAAAATCATTACTGTGGTGTAGCTCACAATGTGCATTAGGAAATAATTCTGTAAAATAACCTAATATTCTATCTACTTTAGCTTTAATCATTTTTCCACCACTCATAATTACTTGTTGCAACTTTTTCTTCTATGTCTTCTTGGTGGCTAAATCTTTGTTTTACACCATTTTTAGACCAGTTATGTAAAATACCCTCAATATATCGAAAGCTTAATACATGGCTTTTTACAGCCTCTTTTAAGGCTAAGATAATTGTTTCTTCACTATATTTATTTTCTTGCACCCAAGATGTAATTGTCTCTAATTCCATTGGTGATAACCCTCGAGCAAATTCATCTTCAAAAACATTAATCAATGATTTTTCATTTGATACTTCAACTATTTTTTGTTTCATTAAACTATCTTCAATATTCTTTGTATGAATGGATCCTAAATTATTTACAATGAACTTTTTAGAAATCAACTTCGATAATATATCATCTAGTTGTTTATTATTAAATGTAGTATATTGCATTAATACCTGTGGCGTAATATTTGTTATCCCCACATCTTGCATTTCTAATACATACAATAAAATCAATGTTTCTTCACTACTTAACTGTAATTGTTTTGCCTTTAAAAGTAATAACCTTGGGATGTTAATACATTTGGTATCTAATAAAAATTTTTCCATACTTTTACCTATAACTGATTTCCTTTAATAAATTCTCCAGTATCAATACGATAATATGCATAAATTAACTCATTATCTCCTTGATACGTAACTACATATACAACATGGTCTTCAATATACCCAACTTCAATATTCTGTGTTTCCTTTTGATATTTATCTGTAAAAAAGATTAATATTTGATTTTTATCAAATACTTCATCACTATACTCACTTACAAAGTTCTTATCCTTATCATAAACAACATACTTATCTTGACCATTATCATTTACATATAATATGTAATATGTCCCAGCAATAAGATGCTTGTTATAATAATCTTTGTATACATAACCATTTTCTTGTAATATTTCATTTCTAGCATTAACCAGATCATCTTGATTACCTGCGTATGGTAATTGGATAAACAATAAATATGAAATAACAAACGCAAAAACAATAAATAATACAATTAGAGCAATTGTAATATTTTTCTTTAAAATATTTACCATAAATTACCTCCGTTAGTTCATTATACTACATTCATTAAGTGAATTAAAATAAAATTGCTAAAATAATAGGAATAAAAAAAGACACAATTAATTCATTGCATCTTTTAAACGATTACTTGGTTTAAAGCTAACTGTATTGCTAGCTGGTATTATCATTTCTTTTTGAGTTTTTGGTGAAACACCTTTTCTCTCTTTTCGATTGTTTACTTTAAATGTACCAAATCCAGAGATAAGTACTTTATCACCTTCGACCATAGAAGTAGTAATTGTATCAAAAATGGTATCTACATATACTTCAGCTTCCTTTTTTGTGATGTTTCTTTTATCCGATACGATTTCTACTAAGTCTTTTTTATTCATAACTGCAAACTCCTCCAATATTTTATTGCACATAAAGTATAACAAACATACACTATATATTCAAGTAAATACAGAGGATTTTGCTAGAAATTTTATTACAAATTACTATATTATGTTCTTTTCCTACTAAATCACTATGGCAATCACATTACTCTTACCCTTATTAACTATTTTTGTTAATATATCATGTAAACGTACACTTGCAGTTTCAGGAATCGCATTTAACTTAAATGACATACCCTCTTCAATTAAATCACCTAATTTTCGTCCAAATATATCACAATCAAATATTTCTTGTTTATCTCCATCACTAGCATTTAAATATTCAATAAAAGCCTCAGCCTGTTCCTTTGAACCAATAATTGGTTCAAACGTACTTTCGATATCAACATTTATCATGTATGTTGTACTGGCTTTAGATAATAACTTAAGGCCATATCGTGGTCCTTGTTTTATTAATGTTGGTTCACTTAATTCTATATCTTGTAACCCTGGTATTGCATATCCATAGCCTGTATGGCGTACCATTTTTATCGCATTAGAAAATCGACTATATTCTTTTTTGATATCTACTAACTCCTGTATAAAAGTTAAAAATGTTGCTTGTTCAAAACCAGTACCACCAATTATTTCTTCAATAATTTCATTATACAATCCATCTCGCTCTAAAATTTTTAAAGTTGCGCTCGACTTTGCAGTATCAATACCAGCTAAATATGCTTTATCTACAAAATCATAATCACTAATTGTTGTAGCAATTTTTTCTACATCTCTAAACTTCTTAATTGATTGCATTGATTCTTGTAAAGAAGTATCTAACGTTTGTTTTAACCAATGACTATTTGAAAGCATTGCTAACCATTTTGGTACTTCTATTCTAACTTCACTAATATTAAATTCATATAATGCATCTTTTAAAATATTTTCAATCTGGTTTTCATTCATATTTGCAACATCAATGGCTTGTACTGGTACACTATACTTATCTTGCAAACGTGCTACTGTATTAATGCATTCATTACTATTAATATTTGTAGAGTTTACAATAACTATATATGGTTTTCCTATATCTTCTAGCTCTTCAATAATTTCATCTGTAGCATCTTGATAGTTTATTGCATCAATATCACTAATAGAGCCATCACATGTGACAACTATTCCAATTGTCGAATGATCTTGAATTACTTTTTTTGTACCTACCTTTGCAGCTTGATCAAATGGTATTGATTCTAAGTACCATGGTGTTTTAACATAGCGAATCCCTTGTTCGTCTTGATATCCTTTTGCCCCATCAATAACATATCCAACACAATCAACTAAACGAACTTGCACTCGTAAATCTTCTTCTAATTTCATAGTAACTGCTTGGTTTGGTATGAATTTAGGTTCAACCGTCATAATCATTTTTCCTTTACCAGACTGCGGTAGTTCATCAATTGCACGTATTTTTGCATCCGGATCTTCAATATAGGGAATAACTGCTTTTTCCATAAATTGCTTAATAAAGGTAGATTTACCTGTTCTTACTGGTCCAACTATTCCTAAATATATGTCACCTTTGCATCTTTCACCAATATCTTTAAGTATATTTTTAGTTTCCATAATATCTCCCTTTCGGTTAACTATATGTAATATAATTAAAAGTAGAACAAAGTATAATAAAAAGCATAAACTTAATTATGCCTTAATAAAACCCACCAGGTATTACACGCCAATTACTCCCTGTATTTTCAACTACTAGTAGATAATCAATATACATATTATCAATAGAACAGGTTATCCATATATTAATGTGTGCATCATACATACCTTCAACTGTTGTTGACTTTACTTGCATTGGATGATTTGAAAAATCATCAAGTAATTCATCTGCAGAATGCTCTAGTCTTAAAAGTTCCTCTAAACGATCGCGATCTTGTTCGTTAGTTGCTTTTGCTATTTCATATACGTAAGAATCTATACTCCCCTCTTCAAGCGTAAAGAAATGATTAGCAGTCAAGAAATACACTGTTATAATAGAGGTTACTAGTATAAACGAAATTGTCACTAATACAAGTTTAATCCATCTACTTATTTTTTTTTGTTCCATACAAATCACTCCATTTCACTTGAATTATACCTTATTAATCTACTGTAATCAACTCAAGGTAACTAGTCGCTCCCGTATACCCCGGTCTACCTCCGGTTACAATTATCTTTTGGCCATGAATTACGCCTTGTTCTCTTGCAAGAACACAAGCATATGCAATCATTTGTGCTCGACTGTCTAAACTTTTACAAAGCACAGGTATTACACCCCAACTTAATGCAAGTGACTTTGCTGTATCTAGATGTGGCGTTGCCGCTATGATTTTACATTCTGGTCGATATCTTGACATTTTTTTTGCAGTTGAACCACTTTCTGTAAAAGCAATAATTGTTGCAACCTTAAATTTAACTGCAATTTCTGTTACTGACATACAGATTGCCTCTGATGTATCACTTGAGGAATACTTTATTGCAAGTGAATATATTCGTTGATAATCTAAAGAATTTTCAGTTTTCTTAGCTATCTTTTGCATCATCATTACTGCATCAATCGGGTATTTACCCACTGCTGATTCACCAGATAACATAACTGCATCACTACCATCATATATTGCATTAGCAACATCACTTACTTCAGCACGCGTTGGTCGAGGGTTAACCTGCATACTTTCTAGCATCTGAGTAGCTGTTATTACAACCTTTCCGGCAATGTTACATTTTGAAATAATGTTTTTTTGTATTAATGGCACATCTTCTGCTGGGACCTCAACACCCAAGTCGCCACGTGCGACCATTACTCCGTCAGCTGCTTGGATAATTTCATCAATATTTTTTACTCCTTCTGCATTTTCTATTTTAGCAATAATTTGAACAGTTGAAGCTTGGTTTTCAATTAACAGTTTCTTTACATCAAAAACATCCTGAGCACAACGTACAAAAGAAGCCGCAATATAATCCACCCCATGTTTACACCCAAATGTAATATCGTCTATATCACGCTTCGATAAGTATTCAAAGCTAAGTGATGCCCCAGGAACATTAATTCCTCGACCACTTTTCACTTCACCATCATTGGCACAAAAACAAATAATATCAGTCCCATCAACACGATCTACTAGCAATTCGATTTGACCGTCATTTACAAGTATATATCCCCCAGGAAAAACATCCTTATATAACTGTTGATACGTTACACTAAAGCACTCACTAGTACCAATCATTGATGTGTTTTTTATACGACATGTTTGTCCTTTTTTAAAAATAGCCTTATTTTCTTCAAAGTCGCCAGTACGAATCTCAGGTCCTTTTGTATCTAATAATATAGCTACATGGGTATTTTCATTTTGATTAACTTTTTTAATTGTTTGAATCTTTTCAAGATGTGAATCATGATCTCCGTGCGAAAAATTCAATCTCATCACATTCATACCGGCTTTTATCATCTTAACTATATCTTCTTCTTTTTCACTAGCTGGTCCCACTGTACATACAATCTTAGTTTTACTTGGTGATTTTGTATTCATTAAAAATACCTCTCTTTTCTATAATTTTTATAATTATTTAATCACTTCAAATGTGTACGATGTCCCCTCATTATATAACTCTCCGGCTTTTAATATTACCATTGGATTATCTTCAATATTAATTGAATTAGGTAAATATTGTGTTTCCAAAGCTATACCATAGCGATTATTATAAATTGTTCCTTGAGCTCCAATAGTATCATCCAAGTAATTTCCTGAGTATACATGAACGTGTGGCATAGTTGTTGAAACTGTTAACTTCCTTCCACTATCATTGTCTAATAAAGATATTTGATTACTATCTTTATTTAGAATAAACGAGTGATCATATCCTCTAGCATATTGCAATTGTATATTTTCAACCTCGATATCCTTTCCAATTTTCTTTGGTACCCTAAAATCGAAAGGTGTTCCTTGTACATTACATATTTTATTTATTGTTAGTCCATTTTGATCAATTTCATGAAAACTATCACTAGCGACATATAGTAAATGTTCATGAATCGTATTTGTATTACCTAGATTAAAATATGAATGATTCGTTAAATTTACTATTGTATCTTTCGTAGAAATACACTTGTAATCTATTTCGAGTGTATTATCTTTTAATGTATAAGTTATTACAACATCTAAATCACCAGGATATCCTTCTTCTGAGTCTTTTGATAAATAATGGAATTGAAGTGTATAATCATCAATAACTTGATAATCAAATATTTTAGAATTAAAGCCATGTAATCCTCCATGCAAATGATTAGGTCCATTATTAATCGCTAATGTATATTCTTTAGAATTTAGTTCAAATCTTCCATTCTCTATACGATTAGTCACTCTTCCAACAACGACTCCTAGGTATACATTACAGCTCAAGTAATCATTCGGTGAATCATAACCTAGCACTACATTATCAATTTTTCCGTTATTACTAGGCATTAATACTTCCATAATTGCACAGCCAATATTCGTTACTTTTACACTAATATAATCATTACTAATTGTAAGTTTAGCAACATTATCAATCTCTGTATATTCCGTTGTAATCATAGCTTACCCCTCTCTTTTTTGAACTCTATACATATATAGTATGTCTGCGCTTACAAAAAGTCAATTTTGATAAATATATTTTTATTTTTTCAAAAAAAGTTATAGTTTATTTTATGAGGAATATGATATACTTTTATAGATTTGAGGTGAGGACATGAACTATCATAGAACATTTAAAAGCATAGCTAAGTTAGCTATTTTATTATTGAAAAACGGAGCAGAAATATATCGTGTCGAGGAATCTGTAAAAAGGCTTTGTCTTGCATATGGGTTTCAAGAAATCGAAGTATTTGCACTACCATCATTTTTAAACATGAGTGCCATGCTACCTGACAATACTACTATATCGTATTCAAAGCGATCTTTTCAAAACCGCATCCACATGGATAATCTCTGTGCATTGAATTCATTAATTAGAGATGTATGCAATAATCCTCGTCCTATTGAAGAAGTAGAAACGGAAGTGGAAATTATTAAAAACGAACCTACACATAATCTTCTAATATGCCTAGGATATGGTTTAACAGCTTCTGGATTCACAGCATTTTTTGGTGGTAATATAATTGAAACACTATTAGCACTGTTTATTGGTTTTGTAATCTTCGGATTCTTTGTAGTAACAGAAAAACTAGAAATTAATGGAATAGTTTCAACAATTGGGGCAAGCATGACATTATCATTACTAAGTCATTTAATGCTTAACATAGGAATAATCAATAATCTAGAAGCTATATCAATAGGCTCATTAATGGTCCTAGTACCAGGTGTAGCAATCACTAATGGGCTTCGAGATATGATTGGTGGCGAATATATCTCATCACTTGCAAGGTTATTAGAAGCTGTATTAATTGCTGCAAGTATTGCAATGGGTGTTGGGTTTATAACTGTTATATTTGGAGGTCAATAGTATGGATTTTATTATACAATGTATTGGGGCATTTATAGGTAGTTTAGGATTTAGCTTTGTATTTCGTGTATACAAAACATATAAAAACGCAATTATTGCAGCATGTATTGCAGCACTTGGTTGGGCTATTTACCTTGCTTTTTCTAATTTAAATAATAGTATGTATCAAACATTTATTGCAGCACTGTTTGTTGCAACATTATCAGAGATTATGGCTCGTCTTCGAAAAGCACCAGCAACATTATTTATTGTTATTTCAATATTTCCACTTGTTCCTGGAAAATTTATATATTTATCTATGCTTTACTGGATACAAGGTGATTTTAATGCTTTTTTAAATGCATTATCAACAACTTTTCTAATCAGCGGAGCCATTGCTTTTGGTATATTAATTATTTCAACAATATTCAAAGTAAATAAAACCTTTAAAGAGAAATATAAAAAGAAGCTTCTATAGACATTACTTTATTGTAGTGTCTTTTATATTATAGTAAAATAAGATAAAAGAAATTAAGAGGTAGATATATGAAAATACTTGGTTTAATAACAGAATATAATCCTTTTCATAACGGACACATATATCATATTCAAAAAGCAAAGGAAATGATTCAACCAGATGTAACTATTGTAGTTATGTCGGGTAATTTTGTGCAACGTGGAAGTCCAGCAATTATTGATAAATGGAAACGCAGCCAGATTGCCATAGATAATGGTATTGATTTAGTTATTGAATTACCTTTTGTTTATGCTTGTCAAGGAGCTGATTATTTTTCTAAGGGTGCTATTGATTTATTACATAAAATTGGGGTTACTGATATTGTTTTTGGCAGTGAATCCGGTGATGTTTCACTACTTTATAGTATTGCTACAACAATCAAAGATAATAAAAACATCTATGATACAATGGTAAAGACAGCAATGAATAATGGTGAGCGCTATGCAAGTGCTTGTAATATTGCGATATCATCCCTATTAAACAAAAAAATTGAAACTCCAAATGATATACTTGGACTAGCCTATGTAAAAGATGTTGTTAATAATAACTATCCTATTAATATGCACTGCATTAAGCGTACTAATGATTTTCATAGTAATGATATTGGTACAATAAGTAGCGCTACTGCAATACGTAATGCTCTTTTAAATGATGAAGATATTTTAAATACAGTTCCAGATTGTTCATACTATAAAGATGAATTATATTATTTAAATGATTATTTTGATCAGTTGTATTACATGTTGATGACAATATCACCTTCATCACTAAAAGAAATATTCATGGTTGAAGAAGGTATTGAAAACTTATTGCTAGAAAAAATACAACAAGTATCTTCAATAAATGAACTTGTAGAATGTTTAACTTCTAAGCGTTATACTCGCGGCCGTATACAAAGAATGTTAATTCACATACTTATGCAAAATAAAAAAACAGATATTACAAACTGTTTAAATGTTAACTATATTCGTATTCTTGCTATGAATTCAATTGGTAAAGCATATATTAATACAATAAAAAAAGATTGTCTCTATACAATCATCTCAAACTACAAAAAGGATATTCACCCAGCAATCTTATTAGAATATAAAGCTACAAAACTTTATTCATGTATTGCTAGTAAACGACACAATACTAGACAAGATGAATACCAAAAGTATCCGTATATTAAAAAGTAATGTTTGAAGTGAACCCACTTTATTGGACATTACTTTTTTCTTTGCGTAGATATATCCATTGTAAAACCCCAGCGTACAAACTCAAGATACCCATAAATAAATTACAACTACTATGATCAAGTATTCCATTACTAACAAAGTGATCAACACCATCAAGAATACAACCCGTAATAACAACTACTACATTTAGTAGTGCTATACCAAAATAGATAAACATCATTTTTCGATAACTGCCATCCAAACATAAAAATGCTCCTTTTGATATTGTAACAGTTAGATAGTACCCAAACACAATTGACATAATAACGACTACTTGAACTACGCTCTCGCCCCATACATAATAATCTGCAATAAAGCTATTAATAAATAGTAATACAAAAGTTAAAGCTAATGAAACTGATGCTGTTTTATAGCGCACACTTAACTGATATTCATCATAGTTGTTTTCTGTCATATATTTTCCTCCCAAAATAATTCATCTAATGTTTTATTTAATTGTTTACAAATGGCGATACATAATTTTATTGAAGGGTTATAGTCTCCTTTTTCAATTACATTGATTGTTTGTCTACTAACACCTACTCTAGTTGCTAGTTCACTTTGTGTTATATCAAGTTCCACTCTAGCCAGCTTCAATTTTATATTTTTAGGCATACTACTTCCTCCTTATTAAAGGGTAACATATTACATACTATATGTCAAATATATGCGACATTTAGTATAAATAAAAAGACCATATGGTCTATTTAAAAGAAATCAAGTAAATATGCAAGTAAGCTTTTTGTATCTTTTGAAAAATACAACACGCCCAAAATGCCAATACCCATTATTACTAGTCCGCTATAAAACAGTATACCTAAACTATCATTAGATAAAGAAGTTACAGATACAATAATTGATCCTAAAATTGCTAAAAACCATGACATTCTTGAAAACATTATACCACCCCTTTATCGTAGTATAACACAAAAGGTAGGACATGCCTACCTTAGTTATTATGATCGTAAAACTGCTTTATGTTCTTTTTCTACTGCTACAAGAATTGAATCCATTGTTGCAGTGATTGTTGTATCATCTAATGTTTTTGATGGATCTTGGAATGTTAATGCAATAGCAACTGATTTTTTTCCTTCATCAATTTTATCACCAACATACACATCAAATATTGTTGTATCTTTTACAAGTCTTTTACTTGCTTTATGAATTGTACGTAATACATCATATGTTGCAATATCTCGATCCATTACTAATGCAATATCTCTCGATACTGAAGGATACATTGGAATTGTTTCAAATTTCAATGCACGTGTTTGTAATGGTAATAATACTGATAAATTTAATTCAGCAATATATGTTTCTTTTACACCATATTTCTTCTCTAAACTAGGGTGAACTTGCCCGATAACTCCAACTATATTTTTACCCATATATAAATAACCACTTCTACCTGGATGGAAGAATTCATTATCGCTTTCAACACGCTTGAATGTATATCTTGACTCATCAATTGATAGTTTCTTTAATAACATATCAACAAATCCTTTAACAACATAGAAATCATATTTTTGTGTTTTTTGTTGCCATGGAAGAGCATTATACATACCTTGACATGCAATAGCTAAAGTTTGTACTTCAACATCACCATAGTTATTAGATATTTCAAATACACCCATATCTTTTCTTGCATGAGATGCATTATAGTTTAATACTTGTAATAATGATGGAATTAGTGATTTACGTGTTACACTTCTCTCTTCTCCAAGTGGAGACATTAACCCAATAGTTACATCTTTATCATGGAACAATGCAAAATCATTGACCATAGATGGAGATGTAAGGGTATATGTTAAGGTTTCATATAACCCAGCACCAATTAGCATATCTTTAATCATATTTTCTTTTTGTTGAACTACAGAATAGCTTCCTTGTGTCATTGACATTTCTGGTAATGTACTTGGGATATTATCATATCCATACATTCTTGCAACTTCTTCAATTAAGTCAGCATCCATTGTAATATCTTTACGGTACGTTGGAACCGTTACTTTAAACTCATCATTTGCTTCAACAAAAGTAAAACATAACTTTGTAAATATTTCTGCAATTTGTGATGTAGTAATACTTGTCCCTAATAATCCATTTACTCTATTTGTTGTTAATGATACTACTCTTTGTTCAACACATAAACCAGTATCTACTGTTTTATATATTTCTTTTGCACTAGCTAACTCTTGTAGTAAATTAGCAGTTCTATCTAATACTTCTAATGATTTTGATACATCATAAGCACCTTTGATAAAATGTTGACTAGCATCTGTAAGTAGGTTTAATCTTCTTGCAGTACTACGAATTGTTGCCCCATCAAATGTTGCAGCCTCAATAACAATGTTTGTTGTATTATCATCAATCTTTGTATCTTCACTACCATAAACCCCAGCAACACATGCAATATCATCATTCACTGATACAATTAAATCAGTTGGTTCAACTTTGTATTCTTCACTATCAAGTAGTGCTTTTTTACAATCAAAACCACGTTTCACTACAAACTCTTTTTTTACTAATTTATCATAGTCATACATATGTAGTGGTTGACCTGTTTCTAACATAATAAAGTTAGAAATATCCACAATATTATTTACTGGTTTAATACCATTTGCGATTAATGTTGTTTTCAGCCAACTAGGAGAAGCTTTTGTTTCTACACCTTTTACTAGTTTTGTGCCAAAGAAAGAGCACTTAGATGATTCTGTCTTAACAACAATATCACTATCTAACTCATTCATAGGTTGAATTACTGGTAATGTTACTGGTCTACCTAAAATAGCTCCAACTTCATAAGCTAATGATGTATAAGCCATACAATCTGCACGATTTGGAGTTAAACCAATATCTAAAATTGTATCATTATACCCTAAATATGTTAATGCTTCAACGCCTACTGGCGCATCACTTGGTAATACTTCAATACCTTCTTTTTGAGCTTCAGTTAAAAATCTTCCATCAATTCCAATTTCAGCTAATGAACAAATCATACCATTCGATTCTTCACCACGGATAACTCCGTTTTTAATGACAAAACCATTACCTAAATCACAACCTGGAAGAGCAACAATCACTTTTTGTCCAGCATCAACATTTGGTGCTCCACAAACAATTTGTGTCACTGTTTCTTCGTTTATTTGTACTTGACATATATTTAAATGGTCACTATCTGGATGATCTTTACGTTCTTTAACATATCCAACAACTAAATTAGTCCCTCTTGCAAGCGGTGCAACACCTTCTACTTCTAAACCAATAGATGTAATCTGATCAGCTAATTCTTTGGGATCAACATCATCTACTTTTACATATCTATTTAATAATTGTAAACTTATTTCCATATATTCCTTATCCCTTTCTTGCAAATTGCTCTAAAAAGCGCACATCGTCATTATAGAAATAACGAATATTATCAATTCCATATTTTAACATCGCTACACGTTCAAGACCAATACCAAAAGCAAAACCTTGATATACGGTTGAATCAAACCCAGACATTTCTAAAACTTTTGGATTTACCATCCCAGCTCCAAGAATTTCAATCCATCCAGTTTGTTTACACATTGAACATCCTTTACCATTACATACATGGCAGCTAATATCTACTTCTACTGATGGTTCAGTAAATGGGAAGTATGATGGACGCATACGAATTTGACGTTTTTGTCCAAACATTTTTCTAGCAAATACTTCTAAAGTACCTTTCAAATCAGCCATTGTTATATTTTTATCAACAACTAATCCTTCACATTGCATAAATTGATGTGAATGCGTTG
>CAYJEM010000044.1:0-16964 GCA_964369175.1 uncultured Erysipelotrichales bacterium
GATACAAATTCGTTATCACGAAAACTTAAACTAACATCATTTAAAGCAACTTGTATCATTTCTCCCGTTATATATTGTTTTTTTATATTTTTTATTTGTAACATATTATTCATCCTTTCGTTATCTATGGATGTATTATTACAGTTGTTTCTAAACTGTTTCTCAAATAAATCTCAACTCAACCTCAAATTTATAAAAACTATATATTTTTTAATAATTTGTGCTACTATTTAATAGAGGTGATTGTATGATAAATATATTAGTTGTCGAAGATGACAAAGAATTAAATGATTTATTTTATAGTGTATTAGTGCAAGCTGGATATACTGTACATAAGGCGATGAACGGTATTCAAGCATTTGATATATTGGATGTACAAAAAATAGATTTAATAGTTACTGATGTCATGATGCCAAGTATGGATGGGTTTGAGTTTGTTGAGTATATAAAAGAAAATGGGTACACAATGCCAATACTAATGATAACCGCAAGAGATAGTTTACTTGATAAACGTACTGGTTTTAAGTTAGGTG
The DNA here is from genome assembly GCA_964369175.1 of uncultured Erysipelotrichales bacterium. Taxonomy (GTDB): domain Bacteria; phylum Bacillota_I; class Bacilli_A; order Erysipelotrichales; family Coprobacillaceae; genus Tannockella. The sequence continues at coordinate 534 of CAYJEM010000044.1, forward strand.
TTGATGATTACATGGTAAAACCAATAGATGTAAATGAAATGATTTGGCGTGTAGAAGCATTACTTAGACGTAGTCAGATTAATATAAATAATGTAGTTAAAATTAAGTCTACAACATTTGATAAAGATACATTATCGGTATCCTGGAATAATACAACGATTCAACTAGTTCAAAAAGAATTCATGTTATTATTAAAACTTGTAAGTAGCCCAAATCGTATCTATACAAGAAGTCAAATTATGGATGACATCTGGGGGATTGACCATGAATCTGATAGTCATACATTAGATGTACACATTAGTAGGCTACGAGATAAGTTGAAAAATAATAATGATTTTTCAATTGTTACAATACGTGGTCTAGGTTATAAAGTTGTAGAAAATAATGGTGATAAAAATGAATCGTAAAAATAATATAGCTGTTCAAATTGCTTTATTTCTTATTGGAATATTTGGTACTTCAATGCTTGTTGTTTCATGGGTTGCAATATTTTTATATGATGCAAACTTATTTGACCAACGACGACCTGCGTTGTTGTTACTTGCAGTATGTACAATTAGTATGCTTATTGGAATAATTCTTACAAGAATAATTGGTAGAAAGCTATTTTCTAAATTACAAGAGTTAAGTAATGCTACAAAAGAAGTTGCTAGAGGGAATTATTTGATTCATATTGAATCGAATACCCGTGCAACTATCGTAAATGAAACAATTGATAATTTTAATACGATGGTAAGACAACTTGCTTCAACAGAAGTGTTGCGAAATGACTTTGTAGAAAATGTATCACATGAGTTTAAAACACCTATTGCAGCTATTGAAGGATATGTAACCTTGTTACAAAGAAAAGACATTTCCTCGGAAATGAAGGATGAATATGTTGAAAAGATAATATATAATACAAAACGACTTTCTTCATTAACTGGAAATATTTTATTATTATCACGAATTGAAAATCAAGAAGTCGAAATAGAAAAAGAATTATTTGATTTATCAGAAGAAGTACGTAGTGCAATTGTATCCCTAGAATCTAAATGGTTAAAAAAAGGCTTAGACCTTGATATTGATATGGAAGAAGTAGCCTATATAGGTAATAAAGAATTATTACAGCATGCAATTATTAATGTAATTGATAATTCTATTAAATATAATAAACATGGTGGAAAACTAACTATAGTAGTTAAACAAGAAGAAAAAATAATAATAAAAATTATAGATACCGGAATAGGAATGAGTCAAGAGGTTCTAGGTAGAGCATATGAAAAATTCTATCAAGGAGATACGTCTAGAACAAGTCAAGGAAATGGGCTTGGGTTATCATTAGTAAGTAGAATTATCAAGTTACATGGTGGTACAATATCATTAACAAGCACGGATGGAGAAGGTACAACTTGTATCATGACATTATAAAAGGGATGTAGTATACATCCCTTTTAACTATAGGTTTTTACCATTAGAAGAAATAACTTCTTTATACCAATAAAAACTTTTCTTTTTAGAACGGTTCAATGTTCCATTACCATCGTTATCTTTATCAACATAAATAAAACCATAACGTTTTTTCATTTCGCCAGTACTAGCACTAATTAAATCAATACATCCCCACGGAGTGTATGCACGTAAATCAACACCATCTTCGACAGCTTCTTTCATAGCTTGAATGTGTTTGCGCAAGTAGTCAATGCGATAATCATCATTTATAGAACCATCGGCTTCCACGATATCATTAGCGCCAAGACCATTTTCAACAACCATTAGTGGTTTTTTGTAGCGATCATATAAATCAATAAGTCCATAGCGTAATCCTTGAGGATCAATTTGCCAACCCCACTCACTTGCCTCTAAATATGGATTAGCAACCCCACCAAGTAAATTTCCTTTGCCATTGGTAATCGTTTTTGCAGTAGCACAACTTGACATATAATATGAAAAAGTAATAAAGTCGACAGTTCCTTCTTTGATAATGTCCATATCACCTTCTTCAATAGAAACAGTTACATCGTGTTCTTTCCAAATTCTACTAGCATATGTAGGGTATTCACCTTTTGCTTGAACATCAGTACAATAGTAATTAAATAATTGATTTTTTTGTTGAGCTTTAATTGCATCGCGAGGATCACATGTAAGGGGATATGTTGTAGCATAAATTACCATGTTACCTACTTGGTAGTTTTTATCGATCTCATGCGCCATTTTTACAGCTTTAGCACTGGCAACAAATTGATGATGTAGTCCCTGAAAGCGAAGTTGAGGAATATCTACTTGATTCATAAAATCAGTTGTACCTTCATTGATAATACCTAATGATAGAAGATTCCCAAAAGCACCAGTACCACCATTAATTTCATTGAATGTTAACCAGTATTTTACTTTTCCAGTGTATCGTGTAAATATTGCTTTACAGTAGTTTTCAAAGAAACCAATTAACTTACGATTTGCCCAACCACCATATTCTTTTGATAAATGATATGGCATTTCATAGTGTGAAATTGTAATTAAAGGTTCAATATTATATTTTAAGCACTCATTAATTACATCTTCATAATAAGCAAGTCCTGCTTCATTGGGTTCTATCTCATCTCCATTAGGGAAAATTCTTGTCCATGCAATTGAAAAACGATAAACATTAAATCCCATCTCAGCAAATAAAGCAATGTCTTCTTTATAACGATAATACATATCAATTGCTTCATGAGAAGGATAAAAGGCACCTTTTTCATTACCGTCAGTAATACGCTTGGGTTGTGTATGGGTACCATTTGTACAAATGTCAGAAAGGGATAGACCTTTCCCATTTACATTATATGCACCTTCACATTGATTGGCAGCAGTTGCACCACCCCATAAAAAATCTTTTCTAAAACTCATAATTATTCCTCTTTTCCTATTATATTATATTACTACAAATAGGCAGAATGCAGTAATATACACAAATTTTAATCGTGTAGCTAACAATTTTAAAACTTTTATCATAACCTCCCCTAGCTATAATATTAAATAATATATAACTTATATGAAGTATTTTATTACTCACAAGGTACCATATACTGACACCACGAACCAAAAAAGTGACCGTTTACATTATTCTTGTTTGGTATAGTAAAGCTATATAGGGAGGAATGAAAGAATGAAGAAGATTTTATCAATTGTAGTTAGCGTTATGTTTACGATGGTAATTGTATCGCCATCAAATGTTGAAGCAGTGACAGCATCATATGATTTTGATTTATATGCAAATGTCTATGATTATGGAGAAGCAGTTGATCAAGTACAAATTAAAGTACCTGGGGTAGATCCCACAACGATTACTAAAGACACCTTTAAAATCTTAGCTACTGGTACAAATCCATATACATTGCCAGCGGATGCAACATCATATGGTGCATACACAGATGTAGAGCGCGTAGTTACCAATGTTACGGTGACTAGTGATGGAACAATTATACTTGATTTAGAGACTGTATTTGGTGGATCCGGACAAGGGACACTTAACTATGTAGCAGGAGATGTTTTGCGTAACTTATCACTAGATATTACATATACAATTTCTCAAAATAGTGATTATCAATTACAAGATGGAACTACGGTAAGCTTGACAACTTCATATAAACAAGGTGCTATAATCAGTCTGGAAGTTGATAAATTTAGTGCAGCATCGTACACTGGTGTAAAAAGTTCATTAAACTATCAACACTACGTACCAACAAATGCCAATGATGGTCAAAAGCATCCGTTAATAATATGGTTACATGGAAATGGTGAAGGTGGTTATACAACTGCCCAAAACAACACGTCACAGTTACAAGCAAACCGAGGTGCCGTAGCATTTACTACAACTCAAGCACAGACGATTTTTGGTGGTGCATATGTAATTGCCCCACAATCGCCAGATACTTGGTATAACAACTATACAAATGATTATATTGGAACATTAACTGATTTAATTACCGAATATTCCAAAAACAATAATGTTGATACAAATAGAATTTATATATATGGAGCGTCTGCTGGTGGTTATATGACTACAAGAATGGCAATTGAAAACCCAACAATGTTTGCTGCAGTTGTACCAACATGTGCTGCAATTGATTTAGCACCCTTGCGAGGTGGTGTCGAAACAACTGCGGATGAAATTAAGACATTAGAAAATAATAATGTATGGGTAATCCATTCAAAAGATGATACAACAGTAGATATTAATTTGAGTTCTGCATTTATTAATCAAAATCTTTCAAATTCAATTTTCACACAGTACGATACTGTTACAGTAGATGGAACTATGTACAATGGTCACTGGTCATGGATATACACAGCATTAAATATGCCGACAAATAATCAAGGGCAAGATATTTGGACATGGACAGCTAGTCAAACATTACAAGTAGCAACGCAACCAGACCCAACACCAGACCCAACACCAGATCCAACACCAGATCCGACACCAGATCCAACACCAACGCCAGAAGTTGCTCCAGATACGACTCAGACTGAAGCGACGGTTGAACAAAAAGACGTGGTTAGCACAGGTGATCCAATAAATATTGTTATGTACTCTATGCTTGCATGTGGATCACTAATAACAGGTGGTTTAGTTATTAAAAGAAAAAAATAGTATGATGAAACTATATGAAAACATATAGTTTTTTCAATAATGAAAAAAAACGAATCCATGCCTATACTATGATATACTATCCTATATAGTTAATTTGGAGGTCAATATATGAATGCATTTCGCGTAGAGTACATTATTCAATCAGCTAATAATTATGAATGTTGTGGAAGTGACACATACATATCAAGAAAACTAATAACCCATTTTCATCAAGTGCCTAGCTATACATTAAAGCAATTACTTGATATTTTGTATGTATCAAAGGCAGTGTTTACAAAGTATTATAAAACGATGGGGTATTCTAGTTATACTGATTTGAAAGATGAATTTGCATTTATTAAAGTCGCTAGGATGAGACAGATTATCGAGCGTCAAAGAATGTTTGATGCAGAGCAAGTAGGTGCAGTACTGAGTGCGTTTACTGTAACGAAAATAAATATTAAACAGCTGCATGATGTGGTTAGTTTAATACATCAATCTAATAGAATACTATTTTATGGATCACCGACACTACTTACAAAGATTCATGACTTTCAAGTTGATATGACAATGCTTGGAAAAACAGTATTAACTAGTTCAATACGAAAAGATCATATAATTTTACCTAATGATAATGATTTAATTATATTATGTAGTGCAAAGGGTCGAATTCTTTATGAAGATAATGACGCATTCATAAAAAATGTTCTTGGAGGTCAAAATAATAAGATTTTATTTAGTCAAAATGAATTGAAGGACGTACGCGTTGATATGAATATATATTTTAGTACAGAAGATGATTATCATGAAATGCACTATTTATTTATGTATTATATAGATGTAATACTAAAGCTATACTATGAACAGCATAGTAGAGGTAAAAAATGATTATAGAAAAATTGGTGATGTTACAAAATAGTAGTAATCTTAATAGTAATGATTATAAAATAAGTAAGAGCATATTAACTTTAAATAAACAAATAAAACGATATACGCTACGTAAGTTTTTAGAGTATGCAAAGGTATCAAAAACAACAATGGTACGATATATGAAGAGATTTGAAATATCAGAATTTACAAAGTTTAAAGATGTTTTGTACACAGAGTTTAATAATCGTAAGTGTTTATTAGGAGTGACAAATAATTGTAGTGTAAATGATTTTATAAGTATGACAAAAGGGTATAAAAAAATAATTGTATTAGGTGGTGAGGAACGTTTTTCACTTTGTGTATATCAAAGTGATTTTATAAGCAGGGGTATAACTTTAGAAATACCAATTATTACAATTGCTGATATGCATTATATTAGTGAAAATATTGAAGATAAAACATTATTCATTTTGATCAACTTAAGTAATACAGTTGCTGAATATTTAGATCGAAGTGCTTTTTGTTATCTTGAAGCAAAATATTTATTTTTGCCTCAAGATTGTGACATTATTCATGTTGGAAAAAAATCAAATTATATAAATGATGATATTGTACTTGAGATGGAAATTAATGGACGCACTACATCACAAAAAATCAGTGAATTATGTAGTTTGTTTGAATCGTTATTAAAGAGTTTATAAAGAAAAAAATAAATGGAAGTAACTCAAGATAAAATAGGAATTGATGTCATGATGGAGTAATATGGAAAAGGGTTATATTTTTTGCATCCAAGTCAACATGGAAGATTATAGTGGGCAATAGTACCAGTGCATGGAACACCAATAGAGTCCAGCCATATAACTTCACAAGTAAAGTATAAATATATAAAATAAAAAAGCGAAAAATCGCTTTTTTAGAAATAGAGGGATGTTTATTATGAATCCTAGAGAGATTGTATATCGACAATCTCTTTATGTTGGGAGAAAACGTAATCTAGGATTATTTACAAGATAACTTACACCTATTTGGGGAAGAAATAGTGGGGATTGGTAAGCTATCCATTAGTAGTATGTATTATTATATGCTGTTTATACATTTATATTTAAAAAAAAATAAAAATATGTTACTATGCATTAGAAGGAAGTGACGAAATGTTTAAAATAGGAAATGTAGAAATAGAAAATAGAGTAGTAATGGCACCGATGGCGGGGATTACAAACATGGCTTTTCGTAAGATAATAAAAGAGTTTGGTGCAGGGCTTGTATATTCGGAAATGGTTAGTGACAAAGCATTATGTTATCGTAACCCTAAAACACTATCGATGTTACAAGTTGATGAAAATGAGCATCCAATGAGTATGCAAGTATTTGGTGGGGATCGAGATACAATTGTTGAAGCTGCAAAATTTATTGATGAACATTCTAACTGTGATATTATTGATATTAATATGGGATGTCCTGTAAACAAAGTATTAAAGGCTGATGCTGGAAGTAAATTAATGTTATATCCAGATAAAGTATATGATATTGTTAAAGGTGTTGTAGAAAATGTTAAAAAACCAGTAACAGTAAAAATACGTATAGGTTTTGATTTTGATCATATTAATTGTGTTGAAATCGCAAAGTTGATAGAAAAAGCAGGAGCTAGTGCAATCGCAATTCATGGGCGTACAAGAAGTCAAATGTATGAAGGTAAGGCTGATTGGTCATATATAAAACAAGTAAAAGATGCAGTAAGTATACCTGTAATTGGTAATGGGGATATTGTATCTGTAGAAACTGCAAAGAAAATGCTTGAAGAAACAGGTGTTGATGCAATTATGATTGGTAGAGCTGCTCTAGGTAATCCTTGGCTTATAAAGGAAATTGTGGAAGTTGTAGAAAAAGGCAATGATTTTAAGGAACCAACTTTTAATGAAAAACTAGATCAATGTTTAGAACATGGTAAAAGATTATTAGATATTGAAGTAGAGAAAGTTGCAATGTTTCAAATGCGTGGTCATGCTCCTTGGTATATAAAAGGTTTAAAGTCGTCTGCAAAAGTAAAAGACAAGTTATCTAAAATTAGTACTTATAAAGAGTTACACGATATTATTGAAGAATATCGAGAATATTTAAATACACTTAATGAAAAGTAGGTAAAACTACTTTTTTTGTTTTATCAATGGATAAATCATAGTATAATATATTTATTACAGTGAGGTAAAAGAATGAATAAAAAGCTTACAATAAACGATATCGCAAATCTTGCAGGTGTCGGAAAAAGCACAGTATCAAGGTATTTTAATGGTGGTTATGTAAAAGATGAAACGAAAGAAAAAATTGCTGAAGTTGTTAAGCAATATAATTACCAGCCTAATAAAGTTGCCCAAAACCTGAAATCAAAATACAGTAATATAATAGGATTAGTGGTACCAACAATCAGTTCTAGAACAATGGCTAGAACAGTTGAAGAATTAGAAAAAGAATTAAAGCAAAAAGGATATACTACAATTATAATAAATACATCTCATGATGAGAGTAGTGAAGTAGATGCAATCAACAATTTATATCATATGCAAGTAGATGGTATAATATTATTTGCTACGCATTTTAGCAAGCAACATGATCAACTTATTCAAAGTTTACCAATACCAATAATTTGTGTCGGACAAGCAAATGCAAATGGGATTTCAATCGTCAATGGTGATTATGATGCAGGAGTAGATATCGGAAAACTAATAGGAGAAAGAGGGTATCGAAAAGTAGTGTATTTGGGGGTTGATGAAAGTGATATTGCAGTCGGTAGATGGCGAAAACAAGGAGTATTTGATGGCTTACATAAATATGATATTGATTCAATAGTATATCGACAAAGTGACTTTACATTTGAGAAAACGCAAGCAGTTGTCAAAGATATTATTGAAAATGAAACATTAGATATTATTGTGTGTGCAACTGATAACATGGCACTAGCAGCATATAAAGAATTAATGCAGGCAAATATCAAAATTCCACAAGAGATTGCAGTTATTGGGTTTGGTGGATATGAAATATCACAACTTATGCACCCTAGTTTGCAAACTGTACGCTTTAATAACGAAGTAATGGGAAGAATGGCAGCAAAAACAATATTAGATCTAATCAATAATATAACTGTACAAAAATTATCGTTTGTTGACTATAAACTTGTTGAAGGACAAAGTATATAGTCTTTTTTATAAAAAAACATGGAACCGTTACCGCAAAACCGTTGACACCACCTCTGTGAAGTGTTATATTGTAAATGGGAACGGTACCACAAAAATAAGGAGAAGAAATATGAACTATAAGGAATCAGCAAAAAAAGTTATTGAGTTAGTTGGCGGAAAAAAGAACATTAAAAGTATTATGAATTGTGCAACAAGACTTCGTTTACAAGTATATGATAAGTCGCTAGTGAACATGGAGGCACTTGATGATGTAGAAGGTGCAAAAGGTGTGTTTGAAGTACAAGGTCAAATACAAATTATATTTGGTTCTGGAACTGTAAACATTGTTTGTGATGAGGCAAAAAAAATAATAGGTATTATGGATGAAGTAAAAGAAGAAAAGGAAGAAGGGAGTCTGTTACAAAGAATTGTAAAAACACTTTCAGATATCTTTGTTCCAATTATTCCAGCAATTGTTGCAGGTGGGTTATTGATGGGTATTAATAATATCTTGACTGCAACTGGATTAGTACATGAAACAATGAGTTTAATAGAGGTGTATCCACAATATAGTGATCTTGCATCAATTATTAATATGTTTGCAAATGCGCCATTTGTTTATTTGCCAGTTTTACTTGGATTTAGTGCTACAAAAAAATTCGGTGGAAATCCATATCTTGGAGCTGCAATTGGGATGATCATGGTACATCCTGATTTATTAAATGCATATTCATATGCAGGAGCAACTGAGATTCCGACATGGAATTTATTTGGATTAAGTGTTGAAGCAGTCGGGTATCAAGGAACAGTATTACCAGTATTGGGAGTTTCATGGATACTTGCAAACATTGAAAAAAGATTACGTCGTGTTACACCATCATGGTTAGACAATTTATCGACACCACTTTTATCAATTATTATTACAGGATTTATAACATTTATTATTGTTGGACCGGTACTACGTGAAGCTGGTGTATACATGGCAGATGGACTTACTTGGTTGTATGATTCACTTGGTTTTGTAGGTGCAGGTATTTTTGGTTTATTCTATGCACCAATTGTTATTACAGGGTTACACCATTCATTTAGTGCAGTAGAAACCGCATTACTTACGACTACTGGAGAAACATTTATATTTACAATTGCATCAATGTCAAATGTGGCACAAGGTGGAGCAGTGTTAGCAGTATTATTTACTACACAAGATAAAAAGATTAAAAGTTTATGTTCTGCAAGTGGTATTAGTGCATTACTTGGTATTACTGAACCAGCAATGTTTGGGGTTAACTTACGATTAAAGTATCCATTTATTGGGGCAATGGTTGGTTCGGCACTAGGTAGTGCCTACCTTGCAATGACAGGAGTAAAAGCAACAGCGTTAGGTGCAGCAGGAATCCCTGGTTTTTTGTCAGTAGCACCAAGTAATTATATGAATTTTGGGATTGGTTTAGCAATCGCAATCGCAAGTGCATTTGGAGTAACAATCATCCTTGGAAAAAGAAATAATAAAAAGCAACCAACAAGTATGAATAATAAAAATATTTATGCACCAATGAAAGGAACATATAAAAATATATCAGAATCATCTGATGCCGTCTTTGCATCAAAAGCAATGGGAGAAGGTGTAAGTATTATGCCAACGGATGGAAAAGTATATGCACCGTTTGATGGAAGTGTTAAAATGGTATTTGATACATTGCATGCAATTGGATTAGAAAGTAATGATGGTGTTGAAGTATTGATTCATTGTGGTATTAATACGGTATCTTTAGAAGGAAAGCCGTTTGTTGTTAATGTAGAAAATGATCAAAGTGTAAAAAAAGGTGATTTATTGTTAACAATGGATCTAGAATATGTAAAAAGTAAAGAGTGTAGTATTGAAACATTAGTTGTAGTAACTTCAAAAAATGAATGTAAAGAAATAAAGACAGGAAATATTGAAATTGGAAAAGAGGTGATTTTGATTGATTAACTTAGATAAATATATTAATGATATGATGTCAGCTAAAAGTACACATGAAAAAGGTGAATATGAATTAGGATATCATTTAATGCCACCAGTAGGGTGGCTAAATGATCCAAATGGATTGTGTCAATTTAAAGGCATATATAATATATATTATCAATATGCTCCAAATGATGTTGCCAATGGTTTGAAGGGATGGGGCTTGTACCAAACTAAAGATTTTGTAACATATCTAGATAAAGGAATGGTGGTATACCCGGATAATGAACTAGATAAGCATGGAGCATATTCAGGAAGTGCTATCGTTCACAACGATAAAATTCATTATTTCTATACCGGAAATGTAAAACTGGAAGGTGACTTTGATTATATAATAGATGGGCGTGAACACAACACAATAACATTTACTTCAACAGATGGAATAAATATGAGTGAAAAGCAGTGTGTGTTTAAAAATATAGACTACCCAAGTGACCTAACTTGTCATGTAAGAGATCCTAAAATACAAAAAATAGGTGATGTGTTTTATATGGTACTAGGGGCAAGAACTAGAGATGATACTGGGTGTGTATTAGTGTATAAGTCAGCAGATTTAGAAAATTTTACGTACGTTTCAAGATTTATCAGTGAAGAACCATTTGGGTATATGTGGGAATGTCCTGATTTAATAAAGATTGACAATCAATTATTTCTAATGACATGTCCTCAAGGAGTTGACCAAGAAGGGTATAAGTATGAAAGTGTTTATCAAAATGGCTATTACTGTGTTGATAATGACTTTGAAAATAACAATGTATTAAATCACTTTCATGAAATGGATGTAGGATTTGATATATACGCTTCACAAACATTTGAAGACGAAAAAGGCAGAAGGATATATATTGGATGGATGGGATTGCCTGATATAGAGTATACAAATCCAACAATGATTAATAACTGGCAACATGCACTTACATTGCCTAGAGAATTGTATATAAAAAATGGTTTATTACATCAAAAGCCATTATCTGACTTACGACAACTATATACTAAAGAAATAAAAAAAGAGGGTATATTAGATAACAATATGTATACTGTTACAATTGACTTCAATCAATTGAAACCCTTTACAATCAAACTTCGTAGTAATACAATGTTAGTATATGAAAATAATGTACTATCATTAATAATGGATAAACATGGATGTGGTAGAACAAAGAGACATGTTGAATTAGAGCATATATATAAGTTAGAAATATTTTCTGATGTGTCTTCATTAGAAATATTCATTAACGACGGATATAAAACAATTACTACGAGAATATATGATCATAATACACAGTTATCTATTAAAGCAGATAATTATCAAATGCATGGACATTATATTTCAAAAATAAAGATAGGGAGATAACAGATGAAACTAGGTGCAATTGAAGCAGGTGGAACGAAGTTTGTAGTATCAATTGGCGATGAGCTTGGAAATGTACATGAAAGACAATCATATCCAACAGAGTCACCAGAGGTAACATTAAAAAATGTTTGTGATTTCTTTAAAGGAAAAAATATTGAAGCAATTGGAGTAGGTTGTTTTGGACCAATTGATCCAGATTTAAATAGTCCAACATATGGTTATATTACAACAACACCAAAACCCGGATGGGCAAATGTAGATGTTGTAAAATACTTAAAAGATGAACTAAATGTACCAATTGGATTTGATACCGACGTAAATGTTGCAGCTCTAGGAGAGGCAACGTTTGGAAGTGCGAAAGGATTAGATAGTGCTTTATATTTAACAATTGGAACAGGTATTGGTGGTGGTGCAATTGTAGAAGGAAAACTTTTACACGGATTGTTACATCCAGAGATGGGACATATGAAACTAATCAAGCATCCAAGTGATGAGTATGTAGGAAAATGCCCTTTCCATGGAACATGTTTTGAAGGATTGGCTGCAGGACCAGCTATTGAAGAACGTTGGGGTAAAAAAGCATATGACTTAGATGCAAACCATCCTGCATGGGACTTAGAAGCCTATTATATTGGACAAGCATTAAGTATGTATATATTAACATTATCACCAAAGAAAATAATATTAGGTGGTGGAGTAATGCATCAAGAGCATTTATTTCCACTAGTACATAAATATGTACAAGAGATGTTAAATGGGTATGTACAAAAAGAAGAAATAACAACAGACAAAATAAAAGAATATATTGTAGCTCCAGGACTTGGTGACAATGCTGGAGTATGCGGTGCACTAGCACTTGCAAGCCAAGTACTATAATGGATAGTGGAAGATTATTATGTCTTCCACTTTTTATTTGTTGACGCTATTAATATAAATGTGATAACATTGTTATGTAAAGTAATTGAGTTATTAGGGGTGGTATAAATGAGTTACTCATCAGAGTTAACAAAAGAGCGAATACTAGAATGTGCTAAAGAGGAATTTCTTAAGAATGGTTTTATAAATGCAAATATTCGTGTAATCGCAAATAATGCAAAAGCAACGACTGGTGCAATATATAATCATTTTAAAAGTAAGGATGGACTTTTTGAAGCGATAGTAGGTAAGTTTGCAATAGAGCTGTTAGAGCTTTTTGATATTGTTCATAGTAATGTACCTAGTGATTTAGCTTTTGAGACAAAGGCTAAAGATGAAGGAATGGCTAATGGAACTATGCAAGTGTTAAGTTTTGTTTATGATCATGTAATAGAGTCTAAATTGTTATTTTTTCAATCAGCAGGAACAAAATATGAAAATTATATGGATCAATTGATTGAGATCGAAGAGCAAGCGTCTTTAAAAGAATTGTTAAAAGAAAATTTTGAGATTACAAAAATCAACCGTTTTTTCCTGCATGTGATGTCTACTTCGGGAATAAACAATATGATATCTGTAATCGAGCATGACTTGACCAAAGATGAAGCATTTGAATATCTTGAAATGATACATCGTTTCTACTATGCAGGCACGAAAGAAATATTAGGGGTATAACCCTATTATTTTTAATCATTAGTTAGCAAACGCTAACACAAGAGAGAGGGGGAATTATATGAAGGAAACAAAGAAAAAGTCAGTATTACAAAGATTGTTTAAGTATGCAGGAAACTACAAGTATTTAACAATTATAGGTATGGTATTATCAGGGGTTAGTGCGATGATTGCACTCTTGCCAATAATCTATATATGGAAGGTTGTAAGTGAAGTTGTTACAAGCTATCCAAATATTACTTTAACAACAAGTGCATCACAAAATGCATGGTTAGCAGTAACCTTTGCAATAGGTGCAATGATTGTGTATCTAGTCGCACTATTATTTACGCACATAGCCGCATATCGAATCGCAAAAAATATGCGTAAAAAAGCACTAGCTCATATTATGACATTACCACTAGGGTTCTATACTAGTAACGGAAGTGGAAAACTAAAACGAATTATTAACGATAGTGCTGGAGCTACAGAAACATATTTAGCACATCAACTACCAGATATGGTTGGTGCAATTACAACACCAATCGTTGTATTAATTATTTTATTTGTATTTGATTGGAGACTTGGAGCAATTAGTTTATTGCCACTTGTAGTAGCCACGGTTTCTATGATGCTGGGAATGGGTAGTGATCAAGCGCAAAGAATACAACAATATCAAAGTGCGTTAGAAAATATGAATAATGAGGCAATTGAGTATGTAAGAGGAATACCAGTTGTAAAAACATTTAATCAAAGTGTGTTTTCATTTAAACGTTTTTATAACATTATTCAAGAATATAAAGGATATGTTTCACAGTATGCATACAATATGAGAGTACCGATGACAACATTTCAAGTGTTTCTAGCAAGTACACCTATATTTCTTGTAATTAGCTCTATATTTTTAATAACTGGGGAAAGTAATATGCAAGAATTTTTCTTGAACTTCTTTTTCTATTTAATATTTACACCAATTTCGTCATTGATGTTGATGAAGATAATGTGGGTAAGTCAACATAGTACATTAGCAAGAGATTCACTTAATCGTATTGATGCATTGTTAGAAAATAAACCATTAACAAAAACAAAAGCCCCGCAAGTACCAAGTAATAGCACTATAAAGATGGAAAATATTTCATTTAAATATCCAGGTGCAGATAAAAAAGCAATCAATGAAGTAAACTTAACAATTAATGAAGGACAAACAGTTGCATTTGTGGGACCATCAGGTGGTGGGAAAACAACACTAGCAACACTTATTCCAAGATTCTTCGATGTAGACATGGGGATGGTAAAGATTGGGGGTATTAATGTAAAAGATATAGATGAAGCAACACTGATGAAAAATATTAGTTTTGTGTTTCAAAATACAAATTTATACAAAGTAAGTATCTTAGATAATTTACGTGAAGGAAATCCAAATGCAACCATTAAAGAAGTTAATAGTGCATTAAAAGCAGCAAGATGTGAGGATATTATTGAAAAACTTCCTGATGGAATAAATACAATTTATGGAACTAAAGGAGTATATTTATCAGGGGGCGAGGCACAGAGAATTGCTCTTGCTAGAGCAATTTTAAAAGATGCGCCAATTATTTTATTAGATGAGGCTACTGCATTTGCAGATCCTGAAAATGAACACGTAATTCAACAAGCATTTAATGAACTAACAAAAGGAAAGACTGTTTTAATGATTGCCCATAGATTATCAACAGTAAAAAATGTTGATGTAATATATGTGATTAAAGATGGTCAAATTGTGGAACAAGGAAATCACAGTGAACTTATTGAAAATAAAGATGTTTATAGTGATATGTGGAATGAGTATAATAATGCATTTATTTGGAACGAAAGTGAGGTACAAGGATAATGAAAAATCATTTAAAAAATACGTTTGCACTTAGTGAAAATGGTACAAATAGTTTATTAAAAGCAAGTATTGTTACTATTCTTGTAAATATTACATTAATGGTAGTTGCTAGTATTTCTTATTATTACCTTAAAGATACACTAATGCCGATATTGGAAGGTGTAAGTCCTATTTATAACCTTGTATGTTATGTGTTGTTTACTATAATCACATTAGGAATATTATATATTTTATATCATTTTCAATATAATTATTGTTACATTTCTGCATATGAAGAAAGTGCAAATATGCGTATTACACTTGCAGAAACACTTAGAAAGTTACCACTGTCTTTCTTTGGAAAAAAAGATTTATCAGATGTTACAAATACAGTAATGAACGATGTAGCAATGATGGAAAATGCATTCTCACATTTTATACCTGGGTTTATTGGTTCTATAATATCAACTGTAATAATGGGTATTGGGATGTTTATCTTTGATTGGCGATTAGCTGCTTCACTTACGTGGGTAATTCCAGTATCATTCTTATTATGTGTTATTAGTAAAAAGTTACAAGATTACTATGTAATTAAAACAAAAGCTATACAGATATCATATCTAGATAAAATTCAAGAGTGTCTAGAGAATGTAAAAGATATTAAATCTAACAATAGGGAAAAAGAACATTTGGAAGTTATGAATGATTACTTTGATAGTTATGAAAAATCAAGTATCAAAGCAGAGTTTGTAACAGGTACATTTGTAAACTTGTCGCAAATGATATTGAAAGTTGGTATTGGAACAACAATGATTGTTGGGATAACGTTACTTGCAAGTGGAGAGGTTGATTTATTGACATTTTTAATATTCTTAATGATAGCATCTAGAATATATGATCCGCTTGCAGGTGCATTAGTTAATTTAGCAGGTATATTTATTTCACTTAAGAGTGTAGAAAGAATGAAAGAATTAGAAAACACAAAGTTACAAGTTGGAAAAGAAGAAATGAATCCTAGTGGATATAACA
>CAYJEM010000045.1:0-16321 GCA_964369175.1 uncultured Erysipelotrichales bacterium
GGTGCAACAATAGCACGTTGCCAGTTTCTACAGATACCTTCGGGTATCTTTTTTTATAGCTTATGCTACTTTAAATAGTTAGACATTAATGTTATAAATATGATATTATAATTCAAAGGCTGGTGAAAAAATGTCTAGAACACAAAAGATGATGAAAAATACCATGGTGCTTGGTATTGGAATATTTATATCACGTATTATTAATTTATTTACTACACCAATTATTAATGCCCACACAAGTGGGGCAGACTTCGGTTTAATTAACTATATTAATACAATTATATTGTCATTCGTTGTCCCAGTTTGTGCATTACAAATTGAACAAGGATTATTTCGCTTTATAGTTGATGCCAATAAAGATCAAGAGAAAATAAAGAAATCCATAAATAGTGCTGGTTTTTTACTATTTGTGATTACTACAATCATTTTGGTTATCGCTTTTTTTATTCCAATAGACGGCTTTAGTGGATCGTATAAGTATCTATTATTGTTATATATTGCCGTGGAAATAATTGTTCATATGTTACGTTCTGTTACTCGTGGCTTTGAAATGTATCGACCTTATTCGATTTCATCAATTATATCCGTTGTTATTAACTTTGTAACATTATTTACTTGTATCATTTATTTTGACTTAGGATATATCTCTGTAATTATTGCATTGACGCTTGCAGATGTGTTTTCATCTATATATTTAATTTTCAAAACAAAATATATTCGATATTTAAACATTCGCTTTATCAATAGAACGTACTGTAAGGAAATATTAAACTATAGTTTACCATTTGTTCCAAATGTTGCTGCATGGTATGTAAATGTATTTTCTGATCAATTACTAATCGAGATGATACTTGGATACACGGCTAATGGTATTTATTCAATGGCATTGAAGATTCCTTCAATCATTAATCTACTATATCCAGCATTTAATCTTGCATGGATTGAATCAGCTATTAAATCAGCTGATGATCAGGATTCTGATAAGTACTATAACAAAGTATTTAAGCAAA
This sequence comes from uncultured Erysipelotrichales bacterium, assembly GCA_964369175.1. Lineage (GTDB taxonomy): Bacteria > Bacillota_I > Bacilli_A > Erysipelotrichales > Coprobacillaceae > Tannockella. Next base: position 1,011 of record CAYJEM010000045.1, read on the forward strand.
GCTTTTTATTGATTAGTGCTGGTACTGCTTTATTGATGGCTGGGTCACCGCTCTTAAACTTACTATTTAATCAAAACCCTGACACAATGTCTGCAAAGTACTATATTCCAATATTAATTATTGCAACATACTTTTATTGCTTTATACAGTTTTTCTCAAGTATTTATATTGCAGCTAAAGAATCGAGTAAGATGACAAAGACTACTGTAATTGCAGCAATAATTAATGTTGTTATAAATTTACTGTTCTTAGCTCATTTTGGAGTTGTTGTGGCAGCCGTGTCGACGTTAATATCAAATGCTGTATTAATGGCATATCGCTATTATGATATTAATAAACGTTATCAAAAATTAGTTATTAATAAGCGACTTATGATTTTATCTCTAATTGTATTTACAGTCCTAGGTGCCTTGTCAGTTAGCAGCTCATGGATTGTATGGGGAGTTAGTTTAATTCTTGCAGTATTATTTGCTTGGTTTTTAGCAGGAGATATTGCGATGATATTTATTAAGAAATTTTTACAAAGAAAAGCAGCGTAGGAGAATATGTGTGAAAATACTAGAAATTAATATAGAAACATTTCAAACATTTGTTTCACAAAATAAATGTGATAACTTCTTAGAATCAAGTTACATGAAAACATATTATGATTTATCAAATACTGAAAATAAGTTATTAGGATTATATGATGATGACAATACATTAGTTGGAGCAACGCTTTTAGTAACTGCTGGAGAGTTTTTAAATAAGAAATTATACCGTTGTAATCGTGGCGTTATTTGTGACTTTCAAAACTTGCAATTAGTTAATACATTTCTAAATATGTTATTTGATTATGTAAAAGATAATAATGGGTATCGATTAATTATTGAACCGTATACAGATTCTAAAGAGGTAATAGATATTCTAAATCAAAACGGATATTCTAAAACACAAGGTGCACAAATGGAAGATGTTTATTGTGTTGATTTTGATAAACCCCTTGATGAGCTATTTAAGGGTTTTAAACAAAATACACGTAATATCATCCAACGTTGTCAAAATAAATTTCAATTGACGGTTAAAACATTAAGTTATGATGAACTTGATATTTATGCAAAGATTATTGAAGAAACTGCAAGCCGTAAAGGATTTGCGAGTAGGAATCTAGAATACTATCAAAGAATGTATAAGGCATTCGGTGACAACGTACAATTTAATATTTCAATATTAGATTGTAGTAAATATTTAAAAGTTTTAGAAACAGAAATAAATCAGTTACAAAAGCGAATTGAAAAATTAGGAAACAATGAAAAGAAAAAAGCAAATGTAGAAGCTGAACTAGAAATTGTGGTAAAGAAAAAAACAGAACTACTATTAACGAAGGAAAAACATGGTAATGAAATTGTTTTATCTGGTGCAATGTTTCTATTATATGGAACAGAAGGAATCTATTTATTTAGTGGTAGTTATCAAGAGTTCCTGCCATACTATGGTCAATATATTCTTCAATGGGATATTATCCAAAAGATGTATGAAAGAAACTTTGCATCATACAATATGTTAGGTATTGCTGATAAAGGTGTATTAGAATTTAAAAAAGGGTTTAGTGGTTATTCAAAGCATTATATTGGTGCATTTGAAAAAGGTTGCGGAATACATTATAAGTTAGCACAATTTAAAAATAAAGTTAGACAATAAAAAGCCGGAGGTATATATGTATACATTTATTGAAAATTTAGACAAGGAAACATATGAAAATTATGTATCTAATCATCAACAAGTACATTTTATGCATAGTTGGTATTGGGGAGAGGTTCAAAAAAACAAATCATTTAAGCCATATTATGTTGCTATGAAAAAAGATGATGAAATTGTTGCAACTGCTTTATTATTAGAAAAAAAGGTTTTAAAAAATTATGGATACATGTATATACCTAGAGGATTTGTATTAGATTATAATGATAATCAAGTTGTTAAAGCTTTTACAACTTACATTAAAACATTTGTTTCGAAAAAGAAAAACTTTTTCTACCGAATAGATCCACCAGTAAAGTTACAATGTATTGATGAAAATGGAAATAGGACAGAGGGTGCTGATAATCATCAACTTGTTGAATATCTAAAGTCACTTGGTTACACACATTTAGGATTTAATAAGGATTTTGAGGGAAGTCAACCACGTTATACATTTCGTTTAGATGCTAATAGAGAAATGAATGAGGTATTTAGTGGTTATCATGCTACAACACGTAAAGTCTTAAATAAAGGGAATCAATATGAGTTAGATATCTTTAAAGGAGATGTTAGTAATATTAAAGATTTCTATGTAACAATGGAAAGTACAGGTAATGATAAAAATATTATTCAATCATCGATGGCATACTATAAACAGTTTTATGAAATACTAAACAAAAAAAATATGTCTGACTTATATGTAGTAAAGGTTAATATTGAACATCTAACAAATATGTATGATCAACTAATAAGCGAATATAATACAAAGATTGAACAAACAACAAAGAAAAATGTAATTAATGATTTGAAAAATAAAGTAACAAAATTACATAAAGAATTAAATGAAGTAAAAGCAATTGAAGAAAAAGAGTTAGTTTTATCATCAATAATTACTGCTAAGTATAATGGATATGTATGGACAGTACATGGTGGTAATAATAGTAAACTAAAATATTTAAATGCAAACTACTTAATATATAATCAAATTATAGAAGATGCAACAAATGATGGTGCTGCTGTTATTGATTTCTTTGGAACAACTGGTAATCCAGTCAAAGAAAATAGTTTGTATGGCATCCATCTATTTAAAAAGCGACTTGGCGGAGAATATACTGAATTTATAGGTCAGTTTGACTATCCAACAAATAAGTTATTATACCGAGCATATAATTGGTATATAAATCGTAAAAGAAAATAGGAATGTAAACCGTATCTATATAGGTACGGTTTTTTCTATGAAGCAGGTGCAAAATGCAAAACAGGAATGAGTCTGATAATATATATATGAAACAAGATATCTTTTTGAAACGTGTAATAGAGATACAATTAAATCAATAGATGCAATAGATATATAATTAACCCATTATTAAAGAGTATATGGTCTACAAACATACCAAATATGGAATGCTTTTCTATGTAAATATTTCGTAAATTCATAGTGAAAAAAAAGTAAAAAAAAGCTTGCAATAAGGTATTAATTTATATATAATACTACTGTTGACATTGCGTAGATGTGCAAGGTTGCTGAAACACCGGAAGACGTTGTCATGAAACAGGTGTTTTCGGGTAATTTGCATGGAGCAAGTCTATTATAAAGTAGACGAAAGGAGAAATATCATGGCAAATAACAAAATTAGAATCAGATTGAAATCATTTGATCACAAAATCTTAGACGCTTCTGCAGAGAAAATCATTGTAGCAGCAAAAAAATCAGGGGCTCAAATAGTTGGTCCAGTACCACTACCTACTGAAAAAGAAATTTATACAGTACTTAGAGCCGTTCACAAATACAAAGATTCTCGTGAACAATTTGAAATCAGAACTCACAAACGTTTAATTGACATTGTGAACCCGACACCAGAAACTGTGGATGTTCTAACTAGATTAGAATTACCAAGTGGTGTAGATATTGAAATTAAGTTATAAGAAAGGTAAAAGGTGTAACTCATGAAAGGAATCTTAGGTCGTAAGATTGGAATGACTCAAATCTTTACAACTGACGGAGTATTAATCCCAGTAACTGTAGTAGAAGCAACTGATAACGTTGTATTGCAAAAGAAAACAGTTTCTACTGATGGATATGATGCTGTACAAGTTGGTTTTGAAGATAAAAGAGAAAAATTAGCTACTAAAGCTGAATTAGGTATCGTGAAAAAAGCTGGAACAGCTCCTAAGCGCTTCATCAAAGAATTTCGTATGGACGAAATGATGAGTTATGAAGTTGGAGATAAAATCACTGTTGACAGCTTTGTAGCAGGTGAAGTTGTTGACGTAACTGGAACTTCTAAAGGGAAAGGTTACCAAGGTGTAATTAAAAGACACGGGCAAAAAATCGGTCCAAAAGGACATGGTTCAGGAGCTCATAGAATTGTTGGTTCAATGGGACCAATCGCACCAAACCGTATCGCTCCAGGTAAAAAATTACCAGGACAAATGGGGAACGTGACAAGAACAGTTCAAAACTTAGAAATCGTAGCTGTAGATGTAGAAAACAGCGTATTATTAATCAAAGGTTCAGTACCTGGACCTAAAAAAGGTTTAGTAATCGTAAAATCTGCTATTAAAGGTGACGGTAAAGTAAACGAAGCACAAGAATTAGTAGATTACACAGTTGTTGAAGAAGCTGCAGTAGAAGCAGCTGCTGAATAATTTGGGAAGGAGGATTACATATGCTTAAAGTTAAAGTATATAACCAAGAAGGTGCAGACGTTAGTGAAATCGAATTAAATGATGCTGTATTTGGTATTGAACCAAATAACCAAGCAATCTTTGATATGGTTTTGTTACAAAGAGCATCTTTAAGACAAGGTACACACAAAGTTAAAAACCGTACTGAAGTACGTGGTGGTGGTAGAAAACCATGGCGTCAAAAAGGAACTGGTAGAGCTAGACAAGGTTCAATCCGTGCTCCACAATGGCGTGGTGGTGGAGTTGTATTTGGTCCAAATACAAACAGAAACTACAAATTTAAATTAAATCGTAAAGTAAGAAGATTAGCACTTAAATCTGCATTATCTACAAAAGTAAGAGATGAAGAATTCGGTGTAATCAATACAATTACATTTGAAGCTCCAAAAACAAAAGAGATGGTGAAAGTATTAGGTAACTTAAATGCACCAACGAAAACATTAATCGTTGTTGATGAAATTTGTCCAATCGTTGCAAAATCTGCAAACAACATCCCAGGAGTTAAAATCTTAGATGCAAAACGTATTAACGTTTATGATATCTTAAACAGTGATAAATTAATTATGACTGAAGCTGCAATTAAAGCAGTAGAGGAGGTACTAGTATAATGGCACACATTACTGATGTATTAAAAAAACCAGTACTTACTGAAAAATCTTTAACACTTCAAGCTGCACAGAACAAATACACATTTGATGTAGATGTTACTGCTAACAAGATTGAAATTAAACAAGCTGTAGAAACTATGTTCAATGTAAAAGTAGAAAAAGTACGTGTAATGAACATTAAACCTAAAGCAAAAAGAATGGGTAAATACGAAGGTAAAACAAACAGAAGAAGAAAAGCTATCGTAACTTTAAAAGAAGGTAGCGAAATTAATTATTTCGAAGAAAAATAATTAATTAAGATATTGGAATGACCTATTCCAGACAATTAACTAGGAGGAAACTAAAGATGGCAATTAGAGTATATAAGCCTATAACAAACGGTCGCCGTAACATGACTTCGTTAACTTATGAAGAAATTACAGCAACAAAACCAGAGAAATCTTTAGTTGCAAAACAAAGCAAAAAAGGTGGACGTAATAACCAAGGTGTTATCACTACACGTCACCATGGTGGAGGACATAAACGTAAATATCGTTTAATCGATTTCAAACGTAATAAAGATGGAATCCCAGGTAAAGTTGCAACTATCGAGTATGATCCAAACAGATCAGCAAACATCGCATTAATTCATTATGTAGATGGTGAAAAAAGATATATCTTAGCTCCAAAAGGATTAGAAGTTGGTATGACTATCGTATCTGGAGATGAAGCGGATATCAAAGTTGGGAATGCATTACCACTTGGAAACATTCCTGAAGGTACAGTAGTACACAATATTGAAATGCAACCTGGTAAAGGTGGACAAATCGCAAGATCTGCTGGTGTGTCTGCACAAATCTTAGGTAAAGAAGAAAGATACGTAATCTTACGTTTAGCTTCTGGTGAAGTTCGTAAAATTTTATCAGTTTGTAAAGCTACAATCGGTGTAGTAGGAAACGAAGATCACGGATTAGTAAACTATGGTAAAGCTGGTCGTATGAGATGGAAAGGTGTTAAACCTACAGTTCGTGGTTCGGTAATGAACCCTAATGATCATCCTCACGGTGGTGGGGAAGGTAGAACTTCTATCGGACGTAAAGCTCCAATGACACCTTGGGGTAAAAAAGCTATGGGTGTTAAAACAAGAAATACGAAGAAAGCATCGACTAAACTTATTGTTCGTCGTCGTAATGCTAAATAATAGAAGGAGGACTAGAATATGGCACGTAGTTTAAAAAAGGGACCATTTGTAGATGGGCACTTAATGAAAAAAGTAGAAGCTTTAAACGAAGCTGGTAAAAAAGAAGTAATCAAAACTTGGTCAAGACGTTCAACAATCTTCCCTCAATTTATTGAGCATACATTTGCAGTGTATAACGGAAGAGAACATATCCCAGTTTACGTAAGCGAAGATATGGTTGGTCATAAATTAGGAGAATTCGCTCCTACAAGAACTTACCATGGTCATGAAGCTGACAAAAAATCAGGTAAGAAATAAGAGAGGAGATTGTAAACATGGAAGCAAAAGCAACAGCTAAAATGATTCGTGTTGCCCCTCAAAAAGCAAGATTAGTAATTGACTTAGTAAGAGGTAAGCAAGTTAAAGAAGCACTAGGTATCTTAGAATACGTTAATAAAAGTGCAACTCCTGCAATCATTAAAGTAATCAAATCAGCAGCTTCAAATGCAGTGCATAATGAAAGTGCTGAAGCAGAAAATTTATATATTAAAGAAATCTTCATTAACGAAGGTGCAACAATCAAAAGATTCCGTGCTAAAGCTAAAGGTAGCGGAACAAGAATTTTAAAAAGAACGAGCCACATTACTTGTGTGGTAGCTGAAAGATAGGAGGAAGAATTATGGGTCAAAAAGTAAGTCCAGTTGGATTACGTGTTGGTGTTAACCGTGATTGGGATTCAAGATGGTATGCTAACGATCAAGACTTCGCTTCATTATTACATGAAGACATCAAAATTCGTGAATTCTTATTAAAGAAACTTAAAGCTGCTTCTGTGGCTAAAGTTGAGATCGAAAGATCTAAAAATCGTGTTACTATCTTTGTACACACTGCTAGACCAGGAGTTGTAATTGGTAAAGATGGTGAATCGGTTGATTTATTAAGAAAAGAAGTCACTAAAATGGTTGGAGATAAACAAGTATTTATCAACATCGTTGAAATTAAAAGACCAGATGTAGTTGCTCAATTAGTAGCTAACAACATCGCAGAACAATTAGAAAATCGTGCGTCTTTTAGAACAGTTCAAAAACGTTCTATTCAAAGAGCAATGAGAGCTGGAGCTAAAGGAATTAAAACAAGTGTTTCAGGACGTTTAGGAGGAGCTGATATGGCTCGTGCTGAAGGTTATTCTGAAGGGAATGTCCCTCTTCATACTTTAAGAGCTGATATTGACTATGCAACTGCAGAAGCAGATACTACTTATGGTAAATTAGGAGTCAAAGTTTGGATTTGTAAGGGAGAAATTCTTCCTTCAAAGAAGAAAGGGGATAAATAATTATGTTAATGCCTAAAAGAACAAAATACAGAAGACCACATAGAATCAAATATGAAGGTAAAGCAAAAGGTGGAACTGAAGTTTCATTTGGAGAGTACGGTTTACAAGCAGCAGAAGGTGCTTGGATTACTTCTCGTCAAATCGAGTCTGCACGTATCGCTATGAACCGTCATATGAAACGTGGTGGAAAAGTATGGATTAGAATTTTCCCTCACTTAGCAAAAACAAAAAAACCATTAGAAGTACGTATGGGATCTGGTAAAGGTTCTCCTGAAGAATGGGTAGCAGTAGTAAAAACTGGACGTGTAATGTTCGAGGTTGCTGGTGTTGCTGAAGAAGTTGCAAGAGAAGCCTTAAGACTTGCGTCTCATAAACTACCTATTAAATGTAAAATCATTGGAAAGGGTGAATAGTTATGACAGTTCAAGAAATTAAAAATTTAGAAAATGCTGATTTATTAGCTAAAGTAGAAGAATACAAAAAAGAGTTATTTGGATTACGTTTCCAACAAGCTACTGGACAATTAGAAAATACAGCACGTATTAAACATGTTCGTAAATCTATCGCTAGAATTAAAACAATTATTAGAGAAAGAGAATTGAACAAATAAGGAGATACAAGATGGAAAGAAATAATCGTAAAGTTTATATTGGTACAGTTGTATCTACGAAAATGGATAAAACTATTACAGTGCTAGTAGAAACTCATATTAAACATAAATTATATGGTAAACGTGTTATGGCTTCAACAAAGTTTAAAGCTCATGACGAAGAAAATGTTGCTAGAGAAGGTGACACTGTTAAGATTATGGCTACAAGACCATTATCTGCTACAAAACGTTTCCGTTTAGTTGAAATTGTAAAAAAAGCAGAAATTATTTAATCAATAAGTTAAACTCTGAAAGGAGGTCACATAGAAATGATCCAAAATGAAAGTAGACTGAAAGTTGCTGACAATACTGGAGCAAAAGAAGTTTTAGTAATTAGAAACTTAGGTGGTTCTAACAGAAAATTCAGTAATATCGGTGACGTTATTGTTTGTACAGTCAAACAAGCAACGCCAAATGGTAGTGTAAAAAAAGGTGAAGTAGTAAGAGCAGTTATCGTAAGAAGTAAGTATGGTGCAGGACGTGAAAACGGTTCTCATATTAAATTCGATGATAATGCTTGTGTTATTATCAAAGATGACAAATCTCCAAAAGGGACACGTATCTTTGGACCAGTTGCCAGAGAGTTAAGAGATGCTGATTTCATGAAAATCGTATCGTTAGCTCCTGAAGTATTATAGGAGGAAGAAATATGAAAATCCGTGTAGGTGATACTGTAGAAGTAATCTCAGGTTTTGATAAAGGTAAACAAGGTGAAGTTTTACAAATTCTTTCTAAAGAAGATAAAGTAATTGTTGAAGGTGTAAATATGGTTACAAAACATATTAAACCATCACAAGCAGATCCTGAAGGTGGAAAAGTAACAAGAGAAGCACCAATTCATGTTTCTAATGTTGCGTTCTACGATTCTAAAGCAAAATCAACAGTAAAATTAGGATATAAAGTTAGTGTTGATGCTAAAGGAAAAAAGACAAAAGTTCGTGTTAACAAAAAAACAGGAACTGAAGTAGATAAAAAGAAAAAGAAATAATTGGAAGGAAGATAAATAATGAATCGATTAAAAGAACGTTATGAAAACGAAATCATCAAATCAATGATGGAAAAATTCAATTATTCTTCAAAAATGCAAGCACCAAAAGTTGAAAAAATCGTTTTAAACATTGGTGTAGGTGATGCTGTATCAAATTCTAAATTATTAGATGATGCAGTTGCTGAATTAGCTTTAATTACAGGTCAAAAACCAGTAACTACAAAAGCTAAAAAGTCAATCGCTGGATTTAAATTACGTGAAGGTATGCCAATTGGGTGTAAAGTAACTTTACGTGGTGAAAGAATGTATGAATTTTTAGATAAATTAGTTAGTATCTCTTTACCTCGTGTTAGAGATTTTAGAGGGGTATCAGCTGATTCATTTGATGGAAGAGGAAATTATACTTTAGGAGTTAAAGAACAATTAATCTTCCCAGAAATCAACTTTGATAAAGTAAATAAATTAAGAGGTATGGATATCGTATTTGTTACTACTGCGAAAACTGATGAAGAAGGTCGCGAGTTATTAACACAATTAGGTATGCCGTTTGCCAAAAACTAATAAGGAGGACTTAAAGTATGGCTAAAACATCAATGAAAGTGAAACAACAACGTCCTCAAAAGTTTAAAGTACGTGAATATACACGTTGTGAACGTTGTGGTAGACCACACTCAGTAATTAGAAAATTCAAACTTTGCAGAATTTGCTTCCGTGAATTAGCTTATAAAGGTGAAATTCCTGGAGTAAAAAAAGCAAGTTGGTAAGATTAAAATTTATTCCGAGATGGAAGGAGGATTAGCAAATGGTAATGACAGATCCAATTGCAGATATGTTAACTAGAATCCGTAATGCAAACAGACAACACCATGATACAGTTTCTGTTCCATGTTCAAAATTAAAAGCTGATATCGCTGAAATTTTAAAGAACGAAGGATTCATTAAAGGTTACAAAGTAGAAGGCGAAGGGCCAATTAAAAACATTAACATTTCTTTAAAATATAGAGGAAATGAAAGAGTAATCACAGATTTAAAAAGAATTTCTAAACCTGGATTACGTGTATACGCAAAAGTAGACGAAATCCCTAAAGTATTAAATGGTTTAGGTATCGTAATAGTATCTACTTCTCATGGATTAATGACTGACAAACAAGCAAGAGCTGCTAAAGTTGGTGGAGAAGTATTAGCTTATATCTGGTAGTAAAAAAATAAATACAGGAGGTAAAACTGATGTCTCGTGTTGGTAATAAGATTATTAGCATCCCAAGTGGAGTAACTGTAGAAATCACTGCAGATAATACAGTGACAGTTACAGGACCTAAGGGGACTTTAGTAAGACAATTTTCACCAGTTATTACAATCGAACAAAACGAAGGTGTAATTACTGTTAAAAGAAATAGTGAACAAAAAACTCACAAACAATTACATGGTACTACAAGAGCAGTACTTGCAAACATGATCGAAGGTGTTAATGCTGGATTCTCTAAAACATTAGAAATCGTTGGTATTGGTTACCGTGCGGCTGTGCAAGGAAACAAATTAGTATTAAATATGGGTTACTCTCATCCAGTTGAAATTATCGCTGAAGAAGGTGTAACTATTGAAACTCCATCACAAACAAAAATTATTGTGTCTGGAATCAACAAGGAACGTGTAGGTCACGTTGCTGCAATCATTAGAGAAGTAAGAAAACCTGAACCTTATAAAGGAAAAGGAATTCGTTACTCTGATGAAAGAATCATTAGAAAAGAAGGTAAAACTGCTGGTAAGAAGTAGTTAGCTAAAGAAAGGAGCTATTAATCATGGCAAAACAAAAATCACGTAATGATCTACGTTTAAAACGTCATGCAAGAGTTCGTAGAAAAGTAAGCGGAACTCCTGAGTGTCCACGTTTAAACGTGTTCCGTTCTAATGCTCATATTCACGCTCAAGTTATTGATGACGTAAATGGTGTGACTTTAGCTAGCGCATCAAGCGTTACTATGAAATTAGAAAACGGTTCAAATATTGAAGCAGCAATCGCTGTTGGAAAAAAAGTTGCTGAAGAAGCACAAGCTAAAAAAATTGAAAACGTAGTGTTTGACCGCGGTGGATATATTTATCACGGTCGCGTAAAAGCCCTAGCTGAAGCTGCTAGAGAAGCTGGATTAAAATTCTAAGAGGAGGTCAATATGGAACAACGTAAACCAAGAGAAACTGGGCCAAGAAAAAACGGACCTAGAAAAAACGGACCACGTAAAAATGGACCTAGAAGAGAAGAAAAAGAATTTGAAGAACGTGTTGTTACTATTAACCGTGTAACGAAAGTAGTAAAAGGTGGACGTAAATTCCGCTTTGCTGCATTAGTAGTAATCGGAGATAAAAAAGGTAGAGTTGGTTTTGGAACTGGTAAAGCAAACGAAGTACCAGACGCTATTCGTAAAGCTTCAGAAAATGCGAAAAGAAACATCATCACTGTACCACAAATCCACGGAACTATTCCTCATGAAGTTACTGGTGTTTTTGGATCAGGTAGAATCTTTGTTAAACCTGCATCTCAAGGTACTGGAATCATTGCTGGAGGACCAGTTCGTGCGGTTGTTGAGTTAGCTGGATACACTGATATCTTATCGAAATCTTTAGGATCTAGAACTCCAATTAACATGGTAAGAGCAACAATGCAAGGATTAGCATCATTAAAAACAGCACAACAAGTTGCTGAATTAAGAGATAAATCAGTAGAAGAAATTTTTGGATAGGGGACAATTAAAATGGCAAATAATATTTTAAGTATTACGCTTACAAGAAGTGCGATTGGTTCTCTACCAAAACAAAGAGCTACTTTAAAAGCGTTAGGTTTAACTAAATTAAACAAAACAGTAGAAAAACAAAACAACGAGTATACTCAAGGTATGCTTAAAGTTGTTGGACACCTAGTAAAAGTAGAAGAGAAATAGGAGGTGTAACGATGAAACTACACGAATTACAATACACAGAAGGTGCACGTAAAGCTAGAAAACGTGTTGGACGTGGTACAAGTTCTGGAATGGGTAAAACTTCTAGTAGAGGACAAAAAGGTCAAGGAGCTAGATCAGGTGGTGGAAAGAAACCTGGATTCGAAGGGGGACAAACACCATTATTCATGCGTTTACCAAAACGTGGATTTACGAACTTTAATAGAACAGAATACGCAATTGTTAATCTTGAGCAGTTAAATGCATTTGATGCAGGAACTGAAGTGACTCCTGCTACATTAAAAGAAGCTGGAATCATCAAAAAAGAATTAGATGGAATTAAAGTGTTAGGTAACGGAACTTTAGAAAAAGCTCTTACTGTAAAAGCACATAAATTCTCTAAATCTGCAATTGCTGCAATTGAAGCTGCAGGTGGAAAAACTGAGGTGATCTAGAATGTTTACATTTTTAAAAAATGTATTTAAAAAAGGTGAACTTCGTAGAAAAATAGTATTTACACTAGGAATTTTATTTGTGTTCCGTTTAGGGGCAGCAATAACAATTCCAGGTGTCAATACCGGAGCATTAAATAGTGCTGGTACTAATGGTATTTTAGACATTATGAATATGCTTGGTGGGGGAACTCTGGAAAGATTTTCAATCTTTGCACTAGGGGTATCTCCATACATCACTTCTTCAATTATCATTGAGTTATTATCAATGGATGTTATTCCAGTATTAACACAATGGCGTAAAGAAGGTAACACTGGTAAAAAGAAAAAAGACCGTGTTACACGCTTTGTAACATTAGCTTTGGCTGGGGTGCAAGGTGCAGTATTAACATATGCGTTTGATACAGGATATGGTATCTTAACAAATAATGATATTATGTCTTATGTATATGTAGTATTAGTTATGATGGCAGGAAGTATGCTTGCTATCTGGCTTGGTGATCAAATCACAAATAAAGGAATTGGAAATGGTGTTTCTTTAATTATCTTTACTGGTATCGTTGCTACGTTACCTACAAGCTTTATTGCAATGTTTAACAACATTGTTGATATGCAAGGTGCAACAGTTGTTACTGATGTACTATGGTATGCATTATTTGTATTAATTTATCTTACAATTGTTGTCTTTGTAGTATTTACAGAGGGATCAGTAAGAAAAATACCAATCATTTATGCAAGAAGCTCAAATACAAAGATGAATACAAAAGACCAAACTCATATGCCTATTAAAATTAATAGTGCTGGGGTAATTCCAGTTATCTTTGCATCATCTGTATTAGCTGCTCCTAGAACTATTATTAGTTTTATGACACCAACTGATACAACAAACATGATTGATTCAATTTTTAATTATCAACAACCTATTGGATTTGCATTATATCTATTAATGATTATTGGATTTGCATTCTTCTATGCAAACTTACAAATTGATGCAAATAAAATAAGTGAAGATTTAAAGAAAAATGGTGGATCAATTCCGGGAGTAAGAACTGGTATTGATACTGAAAATCATATCAAGAAAATTCTTAATCGCGTTACTGTAGTAGGTTCATTATTCTTAATGATTATTGCTGCTATTCCAATTATTACACCAATAATTTGGGAACAAACAGCAAACTCAACACTTGCTTTAGGTGGTACAGGATTAATCATCGTTACTGGTGTTGCACTAGAAACAGTAAGACAAATGAAAACACATATTACAAGAAAAGAATATCATGGATATATTCGTAAGTAATTTGGAAAGGATGTTAATATGAACATTATTTTAATGGGGCCTCCTGGTGCTGGGAAAGGTACACAAGCAGCCAATTTGGTAAGTGAGTATGGGTTAGCTCATATCTCAACTGGTGATATCTTTAGAAAAGCATTAAAGGAGCAAACAAAGTATGGTGTTATTGCAAAATACTTTATAGATTATGGACACTTAGTACCTGATGATTATACAATCGCTATGGTTAGAGAGTATCTACGTGAAAATGAATTTCCAAATGGTTTTATCCTTGATGGATTCCCAAGAACTATTATACAAGCAAGAGAGCTTATTAGTATTGCTAAGGAATTCGATTTCAAAATCGATTCAGTATTAAATATTGATGTAGACTTTGAAAAATTATTAAAAAGATTATCAGGTAGAAGAACTTGTAAAGGATGTGGGGCAACATTCCATGTTGAATTCAATCCTTCAAAAGTAGAAGGTATCTGTGATAAATGTGGCGAAGAAACATATCAACGTGTCGATGAAAGCGAAGAAGCAGTCAAAGTACGTTTAGATACATACAATCGTCAAACAAAACCTTTGATTGATTATTATACAATGAAAGGTGAGATTACCGATATAAACGGTGATCAATCTATGGAAGACGTCTTTAATGAAATCAAGAAGTGCCTGGAGGGTAAATAATGATTGTTACTAAAGATACTAGAGAAATAGAATTAATGAAAGAGGCGGGGCGTGTAGTAGCTCTTGTACACAAAAAACTTCAAGAAGTTATTGTACCTGGTATTACAACGAAGGAAATTGATCGCATAAGTGAACAAGTTATTCGTGAAAACAATGCTACGCCATCCTTTCTAAATTTATATGGATTTCCAGCTAGTGTATGTACATCAATTAATGAAGTAATTGTACATGGAATACCTGACGATACAAAATTAGTTGAAGGTGATATTGTATCTGTTGATGTGGGAGCTTGTTATAAAGGATACCACGGAGACAGTGCTTGGACATATGCTGTTGGTAAGGTTAGCAATGAGGCAAAGCATTTAATGCAAGTTTGTAAAGACTCGTTAGATAAGGGGCTTGAACAAGTTAAGCCTGGTAATCGATTATCTGATATTTCTCATGCAATCCAGAAACATTTAGAAAGTCATGGTTGTACTACACCTTTAGAGTACACCGGTCATGGTATCGGTAGTCAAGTACATGAAGATCCAGCAGTACCAAATTATGGGAACCCTGGAAAAGGACCAAGGCTAAAAGCAGGAATGACCCTGGCAATAGAACCAATGGCACACTTAGGTGGGTGTGAAACAGAGGTAATGAATGATGACTGGACTGTTAAGACATTAGATCGTTCTTTAGCAGCACATTATGAACATACAATCGTTATTACCAACGATGGGTATGAAATTCTTACGAAACTTTAATAAGGAGTGAACGTTATGGCAAAGAAAGATGACGTTATTGAGGTCACAGCTACTGTATTAGAAACGTTACCAAATGCAA
>CAYJEM010000046.1:0-8653 GCA_964369175.1 uncultured Erysipelotrichales bacterium
AACAAAAGAAGGTTATATATTTACAGGATATGAATATAACCCAGATACAAATACACTAACTGCAACGTGGCAACCAATAATGGTTGGACCAGTTACAGGTGATGATACTGATACTCACTTATGGATTGGATCAATTTTAATTGCTATGATGGGAATTATTGTCTTAAAGAGAAGAGAAAAGTAAATAATGTTAAAAGTGCACCCTCTAGTTTGAGGGTGCATTTTACTTTGAATACATATTTCATTTGTAGTTATGCTATAATAATAGATAAATAAATGGAGAAATCGGTAATGAATGAATTAACAATATTAATCAAACCAGCAAGTAGTCTTTGTAATATGCGTTGTCGCTATTGTTTTTACTTTGATGTAAGTAGTCATCGTGAAATTGATAGTTATGGAATTATGGAAAAGACAGTGATGCTAGAAGTAATAAAAAAAGCTTTTGAACAAAGCAATCCTAGTGGTATTATTCACTTTATTTTTCAAGGGGGAGAACCAACGCTGGTGGGACTATCTTACTATAAAGCGTTTGTAAAAGAAGTAAAAAAGTACCAAAAAAATCAAAGAGTGTCTTATTCAATACAAACAAATGGAATCCTACTCGATGAAAGTTGGTATCGGTTATTTAAAGATAATAACTTCTTAGTTGGACTGTCAATAGATGGCTTTAAAGAGAATATGGATATATACCGTTTAGATAATCAGTATAAACCAGTATTCAATCAAGTATTAAATACAATAAAACAACTTACAAAATACAATATTCAATATAATGTATTAACGGTTGTTACTAGTAACCTTTCAAGAAGTGCTAAAAAGTTATATACATTTTATCAGAAGTATAATATAAGATATGTTCAACTTATTCCTTGTTTACCACCTTTAAACAAAGGTGCTGATGAACATTCTTTAAAACCAAGTCAATATCGTAAGTTCTATGTAGAATTATTTAGATTGTGGAAACAAGATGTAAGTACATCAAAATATATAGATATTAATACATTCACAAACATTTTTACTTTATTGAATAATAAAAATCCATATCAATGTGGTATTGTTGGAAATTGTTCAACACAAATAATCATTGAGGCAAATGGTGATGTCTTTCCATGTGATTTTTATGTAACAGAAGAAAACAAGCTAGGTAGTATTCTAGATAATACATACCAAGAATTATTATATTCACCAGAAGCAAAAAGGTTTCTATGTAATAAGGTAAAAATCAAAGAAATATGTAAAAGCTGTCGTTATCTAAAAATATGTAATGGTGGCTGTAAAAGACAAAACACTACATTTTTAGGAGATACAGTATGTGGATATCAGGGATTGTTGGATGAAATATTTAAATACATTGAAAGTAGTTACTAATAATAACTACTCTTTATGTATATTATGTTGTAAATAGTATTGTTTGGGAGTGATACCAACATAGCTCTTGAACATCTTAGAAAAATAACTATATGTACTAAAGTTATTAACACTCGCAATTTCAATTAATGAATCCGTAGTATAGTGCAGTATTTCTTGTATCTGTTTGATTTTATGTTCTTGAATATATGAAGTAATTGTTTGCTTCATTTCTTTTTTAAAGAGCGTAGACACATAGGACTTGTTTAGCTTGCAGTGAGTTGCAACATCTTCTAGGCGAATCCATGATGAACTAGGCATATGAATATAGTTTAATATATGGTGAATAGTTGGATGTAGACTTCTAGAAAAAGCATAAAGGACATTATAATAATCAAGAATTATGGTGTATTCAAAATCAAGTAATTGTTCAAGCGTATCTTTAGTGAGTAATATATTAATATGATGTTCACTTAGATATAAACAATAACTTGCAGGGATATGATGAAATATTAAGGATCTAGATAATGTCGTAGTTGTTTGAATTAATTCAATGTACTTTTCTAAGTATGTTGGATTATGCTTGCTTTGGTATTCTTCGATGTAGCTTAGTAAACGTGGCTTAGTTGATATAAGTAAAACATCGACTAATGTATGTTGATAGTATAATGATTTCATAAGCGTCCTTTCAGGTGTTTAATAATAAGAATTGTTTTGTAGTAATTGTTGTTTTTTGCTTAAATACACGGTTCATATATTCTATTGTTGAAAATCCAACTTCATCAATAATTTGTTGATATGATTTACCATCAAGTAAAGCAATTTTTATGTATGATATCTTTCTGTCGATAATATATGATTCTAACGATTGATGATAATACTTTTTAAAAATGGCACTACAATGTGATGTGCTATAACCAATGTTACTGGCGATATGATGCACAGTAGCATTTTTAATATTACTAGATACAGCTTTTACAATCTTAAATACGATTGGTGAAGAAACACGATAACTTGATGTATATAGTTTGTAGAAATCTTCTACAATTTGAATTTCTAATAAAAATAGTTTTGATAAGTTTTTATCTTCTTGAATTTCTAGGCATTTAGAAATATAGTTGGTTTGAAGTATTTCAATATCATTTATATTACATCCGTGAGAGATACATTGAATTGATAATGATTGAATAAATACTATGATATTTTTTATATAGTTACTAAAATAAAAATTTGAATTATCTTGTTGTAATGTAGTTATTAGATTCTTTGTTTTATCAAGTTCATAATTGGAAAACAAATGAAGAATACGTAGTTCTTGATTATGGGTAAAACGATGACTAAACATTTCTTTTGGCAGTGTTATCATAAAAACTCCTTTTTCATAGTATATCATAGAATATTACTAATTATATAGATATTGTGTTGTTTTTGTTTTTTTATAAACGATATGATGATTATCGGAGGAAGTTGACATGAAGAAACCAAATGTAGTAGTAATTGTAGCTGACCAATGGTCAAAGAGGGTAGCTGATGGTAGAAATAATGCACCACATGTACAAACACCTGGATTAACACGCTTGTTGGAAGAAGGTGTATCATTCGATAATAGTTATAGTGTGTTCCCATTATGTTGTCCAACACGAGCAAGCTTTTATACTGGAATGTATCCACATCATCATAATATTAATGATAACGAAGAAATTATTCGTATATTTAAAGGAAAACTTGATAAGCGTGATGATATAAAAACAATGGGTGAATATTTCAAAGATGCCGGATATAAAACAGCATATTTTGGGAAGGAACATGCTGGTGGATATGGATGGGATGGAATAGACGAATTTGGTTCTATGAAGTATACCGGTGGTGGAATGCTTGCAGAAGGAAGTGTTTACGATCAAATATTTTTTAAAGATGCAATTGATTATTTAAAAGAGGAACACAATACTCCATTTTATATGACATTATCTTTAATAAACCCTCATGATATATGTAAAGTAATTGGTGGTAAGGTAAAAGGAGCAACAATGGCAGATGCAATCTTCTTTTGTCGTGACGATAGTGAACCATATCTTAGAAATAGTCCAAGAGCAAGCTTGCCTACAAACTTTGATGCCCCTTTACATAAAGGGATGATTAAAGAAAATGATTATATGTTTGAAGATATTAAAGATATGAATGAAAATGATTGGATACGTTATATCTCAACATATCAGTTATTAATTGAAAAAACAGATATGTTTATTGAAATGATCAATGATACTTTAAAAGCAAGAGGGTTAGATAAAGATACAATTATTGTCTTTACAAGCGATCATGGGGATATGATGGGAAGTCATGGAATCTTTTCAAAAGTTCCATTCTATGAAGAATCAGTAAAAACACCATTTGTGATATCACAACCAGGAGTAATACCAGCAGGTAAAATAAATACGAATTCATTAATTAGTTCAATTGATCTAATGCCAACATTATTAGACCTATGCAATATTTCATTAGAAAAAGAAATCGATGGAAAATCATTTAAACAATCATGTTTAGAACCAACCGTATCTACTCATGATATAATGTACTCACAAAATGATACTGGTAGAATGATACGTTTTCAAGATTATAAGTACAGTATTAGTGAAATGGACGGTACCGTCCATCATGTTCTATTTGATTTGAAAAATGACCCAGGTGAATATAATAATGTATATCAAAAAGAAGAATATAAAGAAATAAGTGAAAAGTTAAATACAATGCTCTTAGAACATTTAAAGCAACAAAATATAGATATAGCTTATCACTATAATTATGGAGGATAGAAAAGATGAATATAGCAGCAATAAAACATGAAACAAAAAGTAGATATGCATATGCATATGATGAAACAACATTACATTTAAAGATACTTGTAGCAAAAAATGATATTAAAGGTGGCTATGTAAAAGCTGCTGACCCATTTAATTGGTTTCCCAATGAAGATGGGGAGTACAAATTTGACACAGAAAGTGTTTATAATGAAAAATTACAATATATCGGTGAAACACAGTCTCATGATATATATTTTTGTGAGTTAAAAGATTGTGAGTCAAAACGTATCCGTTATAGTTTTATTTTAGAAGGAAATGATGGTAGAACATATAGTTATGGTGTTAAATGCTTAGATGTTAGTGATAACTTAGATAAGATTGATGGATTATACAATTCATTGAACTTTCCATTTTTAAATGAAGAGGATATTTACAAAGCACCAGCATGGGTTAAAGATGCAATTTGGTATCAAATTAATGTTGGAAGTTATAGTAATGATGGTAAAGATTGTCAAACAAATACAGAAGGTAACTTTAAAGGTTTACTTAAAAAATTAGATTATATTCAAGAGATGGGATATACGGCATTATATTTTACACCAATCTTTGAAGGTGCTAGTTGGCATAATTATGATACAACTGATTATTTTAAACTTGCTCCTTATTTAGGTACAAATGAAGAATTTAAAGAATTTATGATTGAAGCCCATAAGCGTGGATTAAAAGTTATGTTAGATGGTGTATTTAATCACTGTGGGCCACTACATCCATTTTTCCAAGATGTAATTAAACATGGAAAAGATTCAAAGTACTTTGATTGTTTCTATATTTATGATGAAAACAAACCAGTTATCAAAGGTCCGATTAACGAAGATGGAACATATGAAGAAGTTGTTGCTAAAGACTTAAATTATCGTACATTTGGATATACTTCATATATGCCAAAAATAAATACGGGACACCCATTATGGAAAGAACATTTATTAGAAGTTGGTAAACATTGGGTAGAAGAATATGGGATTGATGGTTGGCGTTTGGATGTATCTAATGAGGTCTCACATGATTTTTGGCGTGCATATCGAAAACATGTTAAAGCAGTAAATCCTGAGTGTTATATTATGGGTGAAAACTGGGATGATTCATATCCATGGCTGCAAGGTGATCAGTTTGATTCAGTAATGAACTATTCATTTACAAACGCAGTATGGGGGTTATTAAATCATAAAATGACTCATAAAATACCATTAAATGTAGAAGAATATATGCAATCAATTAATGAATTACGTGTATTATATCCAGAAGGTGTAAATGAACATATGTTTAACTTGATATCTAGTCATGATGTAGATAGAGTTTTAAACGCTTTAGATAACGACGTGGATAAAGTATTACAAGCATATGTATTATTGATGACATATAGTGGGGCACCATGTGTATACTACGGGGATGAAGTTGGAATGGTAGGGGCAGAACTATCAAACCGTACACCAATGATTTTCGATGAAAGTATGCAAAATACAGATATTCAAGCGCATGTAAAAAAACTAATTTCATTACGTAAACAATATCCAGTATTGAAGAATCAAAATTTTATATGGAATAGTACAGATACAACAACGAATACACTTGTATTTACTAAAGAGGGCATTGAACCAATTACTGTTATTATTAATGTTTCTGATAAAAATCAAGAAGTTGTGTTACCAACAAATATACAAGATACTACTGTTAATGATATTTACAATGATACAACAATTACAACTATGAAAGGAATAGAAGTAGAAGCAAAAGGCTTTTATATTCTAAAGAAATAATATGATTATTGATGCACATATTCACATGGGTAAATTTCAATCAATGAATGGTTATATTGATATGTCAAAAGCGGTTATTCTTGAATCAATGAGAAAATATAATGTTGATTATTGTATCTTATCAAATATAAATGGAATTGAAGCATCTCATGATGGTGAAATTCAAGATCAAGATGAACGTAATCAAATTGATATTAATAAAGCTGCAATTTTATTTGTCAGAGAACATAGTGATAAATTAGCAATGTTACTATGGGCTAGACCATTGTTAGATGGAAAAGATGACAATTTTGAACAATTATTAATTGATAATATAGATATTATAAAAGGAATAAAAGTTCATCCACTGCATTCAAAGTTAGAGTTAGATGATCCAAAGATGGAATACTATATTAACTTATGTAGTAAATATCAAATACCAATGTTAGTTCATACTGCAAATACATATTCACATCCTAAAATTGTATTTGAAGTAGCAAAAAAATATCCAGATGTTAATTTTGTAATGGGACATATGGGTTTAGGCATGGACAATACAATTGCTGCAAAACTAATGGCAATGCAACCAAATTTGTATGGTGATACAGCATGGGTAGAGTATAACAAGCTGCCAGAATTAATAGCGATTTGTGGTGAAGATAAAATACTATTTGGAACCGATAGTCCAATAGATGGCGTAGATACATATGGTAAAGAATTTTATCAACCATATTTTGAAAACAAACTACTAACAAAAATACAAACACAAAAGATATTTGTTGATAATGCTAAAAAAGTATATAACATATAAAAGACACAGCTTCCAAGCTGTGTCTTTTCTGTTGTAGTGATAAAGTATATATAATGCGATATAATAGTGTACTTACATCATAGTAGAAAATATGCTAGAATAGAAAGGAAATGAGGTACATATATGAAAACATTAGTATTAGCAGAAAAACCATCAGTTGGTCGAGATATAGCAAAAGTATTGCAATGTCATAAGCAATTAAACGGGGCATTAGAAGGTTCAAAATATATTGTAACATGGGCTTTGGGACACTTAGTTACATTAGCTGACCCTGAGGCATATGATAAAAATTATAAAACATGGGCTATGCAAGATTTACCAATTATGCCAAACAAGTTATCATTAGTCGTTATTAAACAAACATCAAAGCAATATAACGCTGTTAAATCACAGATGAACCGTAATGATGTAAAAGATATTATTATTGCCACGGATGCTGGTCGAGAAGGAGAACTTGTTGCTCGTTGGATTATAGATAAAGCACATATAAAAAAACCATTGAAAAGATTATGGATTTCATCAGTTACAGATAAAGCCATTAAAGAAGGGTTTAAAAACTTAAAAAATGCTGGCGATTATTATAACTTGTATCAAAGTGCATATAGTCGAAGTGTTGCAGATTGGTTTGTTGGTATTAATGCAACAAGAGCATTAACTTGTAAATATAATGCTAAATTATCATGTGGAAGGGTGCAAACACCAACCCTAGCAATGATTGGTAAATTAGAAGAAGATATTCGTAGCTTTAAACCAAGAGACTACTATGGTTTACAAGTAGTAGCTAATGGTATTTATTGGACATGGAAGTCACCAAAAAATGAAACCAATGTTTTTAATCAAGAAACAATAAAAAGTGAGATTAATACAATTAACAATAACTCATTAACAATCAAAAAGCTAGCCAAAGTAACAAAGAAAAAACCAGCTCCACAATTATATGATTTAACTGAATTACAAAGAGATGCAAATAAAATGTTTGGCTATTCACCAAAAGAAACCCTAAACATTATGCAAAACTTGTATGAGTATCATAAAGTACTAACTTATCCTAGAACGGATTCTAGATACTTAACCGAAGACATTGTACCAACAATCAAAGAAAGATTAGAAGCAACCCTTGGTGGATACTATGATAATACAATTAAAAAAATAATGAAGGCACCTATCAAAAAACAAGCAAACTTTGTTAATAACAACAAAGTAAGTGACCATCATGCAATTATTCCTACTGAAGAGCCACCAATGTTTGGTAGCTTTAATGATGGTGAATCAAAAATATATGACTTGGTTGTTAAACGATTTCTAGCGGTACTATTACCACCATATGAATATGTTCAAACAACAATACAAGCCACAATTAACCAATCAATATTTCAAGCTAAAGGAAAGATTGAAACTGCCGTTGGGTGGAAAGAAGTATATGGTAAAGAAATCGATGATGAAGATGATGATCAAACATTGCCAAGTATTAAAGAAGGACAAAAACTGAAGGTTGATGAAATAATTGAAACCTCAGGAAAAACAAATCCTCCAGCGTTCTTTAATGAAGCAACATTATTATCAGCAATGGAAAATCCAAGTAAATTTATGCAAAGTTCATCAAAAGCACTGAATGATACATTAAAAGATACTGGTGGTTTAGGAACAGTAGCCACTAGAGCTGATATTATTGAAAAACTATTTAATAGCTTTTTAATTGAGAAGCGTGGACAAGAAGTACATATTACCCAAAAAGGGAAACAATTATTATCATTAGTACCAAATGATTTACGTTACCCTGAATTAACAGCAAAATGGGAACAACAGTTATCTAAGATTGCTAGTGGAAAGATGAAATCAACACATTTTATAAAAGATATAAAAGAATATACAGAGACAGTCGTTGAAGAAATAAAAACAAG
>CAYJEM010000046.1:8753-15973 GCA_964369175.1 uncultured Erysipelotrichales bacterium
TGTGGACATCGTCAAGGTATGGATGCATTTAAAAAAGAACGTCAAGAAAGAAAAAGTAATGCAAATAAAGGAGATGTTAAAAAGTATCTTCAAAAACAAAAAAAGGAACAACAAACAAATGTAGAAGACTCACCATTTGCAGCATTGTTAGCACTAAAAGAAAAAATAAAGTAAAAAAGAGGAATAAAAATATTCCTTTTTTTTTTAAAATGTAATAATAATACTCCTATTTATCAATAAAAACAGATAAACAATTCAATTCCCTGTAAAAAATATGAATTAGGTATAAATACACGCCACATATGCTATGAAACAATTGAAAGCGTTTACACATAGTGGTACTATGTGAGTGTGAAGACGTGTGTACAATTTAGTAACTATTTATGAAAGGAGAGATAATAAGTGAAAAATGTAAAAAGAGTATTAGCAATGTTACTTGCTGTTTTAATGTCATTTCAACCGTTAGGTACAATTAATGCGTTAGATACAGAGGGTGAAACATCTACTAATTTGGAAGTTGTTACAGCAATTTCTGATTTTGAAGTAGATGAAGTTATTTTAAGTCAAGAAACGACAGTAGCAAGCGATTATGCGCCGGTACTACCAGAAAGCATAACTGCTATTTTTAGTGAACTTGATGAAGAAGGGAATATTGATGAGTCGCAAGAGCCAACATCAAAAGACGTAGCTGTTACATGGACAGAAAAAGAGGGTAAAACTTTTTCAACTGAGACAGCAGCTATTTATACATATCATGCAACTCTTGTAAAGCAGGAAGAAGATGTTCAAAATGGCGTTGAGCTGCCAGTTGTTATTATTACGGTGAAGGGTGTAGATTCTGATGTGGAAACTTTAGTGGAAAAACCAAATGAAACATCAAGTCAAGCACCAAAACAAACACGATTGACCTCTATGAATAGCACAGCAGGTTCTAAGGAGAAAAGTGATGATGAAAAACTGAGGTTTGTGACATCTTCGCTTCCATATGCTCCAGTAGGGGTAAGTGATTACAAATGGGATTATACATCGCACACGATTGAAGCAGGATTTAATTACACAGTGGCGTTTGTAGCGGACGATACGCCAGGGGCACCTAATGAGCGAGTTATTGAGATTGATGTAGATCCATACAATAATGGAGTAGCTTCGCCGTGGGTTATAGATACCGCATCAATGAATTCGGATTTCATTATTAGTAGCAAGTCGTATATTGCATCAGACAAATTATCAATTGTTTATGTAATTGATAACAGCAAAATATCGGGAGCAGAAGGAGCTACTTCATTTACGTTAAAAAGAAGCGCTTATTTTGGTTCTGGGTCAACTGGGGAAGCAACAACTTACCTATACCCAAACGGGACGTTAGCATCAAATATTGGGGTAATGTTACATGCAAACCCAAATGGTGATTTAGGGGTTAAGATGCAAGAACATGTTGCGGGTACTAATCCACTTGCACTTACAGCAGAAAGTGTAAAAGCGGGAAGCCAAGCATTTTTAAAACATACAATTAAAAGAGACAATCACGCTGTTTCACCGCTATATGTGAATCAAGGTATGTATAACGCTTCTTCAACAAAAATTGAAAATACATTACATGATATGTATTTGGGTAGTGATGGATATTTATATTTTAGAAATGAAGATGGTACAATGATCGTTAGTAATATCGCCGATCGACCAAATACTGTTATACCTGTACCTGTTAATCAGTATAGATATATACTGAGCGACGATGATAAAGCACCAATTAAAGATCTGAGCTTATCATTCACTGTACCACATTTTTTTAATGGTGGAGGTTCATATGTTGTCGAAACATTAGAAGATAATGTAGAATCAAGCAATGGTTTGATCGGGACACTTTCAAATAACAATAATACGCAAATGTTGACCGGTGTAAAACCAGCAGCTAGTACACAGTATATTGCATTGAATGCAACGGGTACGAGTATAAGTGCTAATCAAGCATTACATAAGTATGTTGATACATCATATATTGGTGAACCAATTAATACAACATATCAGCAAGTTGTTCCGGCAACAGGTGGAGTATATACTGTAGAGACCTATGGAGATGGAATAGATTTAAGTAACATTCAAATTAATAAACCAGATTATGATTATCAGGATTTAATGACAATGAGAGTGTCTATTCCAGAAAAAGTAAATAGTGATGATCTGCCAGATCAAAAGTATTATTTTACGATGTATAATAATGTAGATTCGTATATTGGTGAGGGTGAAAAAATATATACTAACAAATATATTAAAGATAACATTGCCCCATATTTCCATAATGATGGAACAATGAAGTATATTTTTAATGATGATAACTTTGCGCCAAAAACACTAACGCTTCCAAATCAATATAATGAATATACTGAATATCAAATTGTATATGAAAATGGTGAAAAATCAACACCTCAAGCAGTAAGTGGGCAATTTACTGTTGATACTAGCCCAAATGCATCAGGGTCAAAAGTGAAAGAAGTGATTGTTAATATTTCTGAAAATGGATTGGTTAAAACAGGTGCTGCCTCTGGCTATGAATTTAATGGATATTTTACAGGAACATTTACTGAACCAGAAGGCGATAGTAAAGTTATAAAAGTTGATGTGGAGTTTGATAGTGATAAAAATCAAGATCAAGATAGAGAAAAAGCTATTGATCCAGCACAACCAGTAAAAAAAGAACTTACTTGGGAATTCAAAGCAGCAGAAGATTATTTACACTTGTCCTTTTCAATGGATGAAGGGCAAACAACAGTGAACGGAGATACAGGAAATGACTCAATATATGTAGTGCCTCAAATACAAATACCTTATAGTATGAAGGCTCCATCAATTGTGTATAAAGATGTAAGAATTACTTTGTTTGACACAAGTGATAGTGTTGTTACGGATGATGGTGATCCGTTAACAGAAGACGAGATTGCGCAATCAAAAGCACTGTTGGCACAACTTGTTGCCAAAGGAACATTTGTTGCTGGTAACCCACTAGTACAGTACGTATCAAACGATATGCCAGATGCAAGAGTATGGATTGAATATACTACAAACAAAAATGCAGATATTCAAACAATGGAGTTGTCATCAACTGAAAATAAAGCATTTGATGCTAATTTAGGACAAGGTGAATATCTTACATCGTATGTTATTTGTGCAGATAGATTACGACTTTCCGGTGCCGATAAAGTAGATCGAACCCACAAAGGACAACAGTTTGATAGTTATTTACTATTTAGTGAATATATGGATTTTAAAAAAGAAAGATATGAAGATGTACCGATTTTTCCGGATATACAAATTAGGCCATATGCAACAATTAGTGCATCTAATATATCTGATACATGGACGCCACCAGAAGGAGTCACAGAAATTCCGGAAAATAGTAAAAAAACAACTTCAAATAACTATAGTTACTATAACAATTGGGTTGAAATTATATACAATGAATTAGGAAGTGTATTAAAAGGAGAACAAGACCATGTCTATCCGACAAGTGTTGGTACTGGAGATACGTTTAATAAAGATGTTGTTATCGAACTTTCAGCATACTTGAATCCCCCAGCTTATGCACGAGAAGTGTTTACGTTTGCTCCGGGGACTAAAGTGTATTTACAGCTAAATGATCAGCAGTTTAGATATATTGGTAACAATGAAAAAATTGAAGCAAAAGTAATTGATGGAAAAACTTGGCTTATCTATGATTTATCTACGCTACCTAGAACTACGAAAACTATAACGATTCCGCAGGCACAACTAATGCCTACAGCATTAGTTAACACATCAGACAGATATCGATTATTCCTAGATGGATATATGGACATAGCTCCGACACTCGATATTGTTAATACAGATGTACCGTATATTTCGTACAATGCTGATAGCAATCTTAATTCTATTCGCTTTGATAATCCACATGATTTAAAGTCGTTAGCACCAGAATCTACTCAAGAAAATAGATTTGTACAATTTGAATTAAATCAAACTGTGCAAATCAATGTTGCACGAAAAACGACAGTTGATTTATATCCGGGTATAGAAGGCGTGGGAGATTTTAAGCAAACACTTGCGTATAATATACATGAATATGATGATTTAACACTAACATTCGAAGTTGGTTCATCAGAAACACTTTATAGGGATTATCATATTATTATAGAATTACCAAGAACTAATGTTCCTCAAGAAGTTGAAGGAAGTACACCAGTGACGAGCAAGCATTCTCTATACTTGCGTTCGTTAGATGGTTCATCGGTAGAAATTAGTGAAAATTTACTTGCAAGTAATCCGGTGGTACGATACGCATCAGCTGCCTCATTCAACCAAGCAGTGCCTGGTTCTGTAGTAAATGTAACAGAAACAACAGATCTAAAAGAAGCAGATTATTTAGTAGTAACGTTCCCAGCATTACCAAAAAGTACATTTGGTACAATAAAACTGAAACTAGAAGCTGACCATTCCGCATTATTTGAATCACCAAACTTCACGGAAGCATATGCAACTTTAAATGCAAGGTTTGAATATACTACAAGCGATGAAGAAACGCCAATTTATACAGTAGGTGAAGCTCGATCAGCTGGTCCTGCAAAATATACTTTTGAATATGTAAGGTTAGAAGGAAGTGTGTTCGAAGATAATTCAACACTAATTCCAGATGGAATTTATCAAAGTGCTAGTGATTCTAAGTATTCAACAGCTAATATTAAATTAAAAAATTTAAATGCAAAAACACCAGAAGAACAGGTGTTAAAAGTAGAAAATAGTGGTAAAGGATTCTTGGTTTACTTGAAACCAGCATTACCTGATGAACAAGGAAATGCACCATATAACATTGTTTTGGACTTAGAAGGGATGAATATATCAACTACTCATACCTTGTCTACAAATACATCAAGTAATCCAGATCATATAAACAACAATAACGGACCAAGAACTCGAGACTCTGGAATAATGGTTTATACTGATACTATAGGATATACGAACGTACGTCCAGCTACTGGCCCAGATACAATAGCTGTTGGTGATGAACCAATCGTTTATGCAAGTGACTACGAACTTGCAAATGGCTTTGTAAACTTTGCAGTTCATAGAAACCCAACGTTAACAATTGAACCAAATGAAGTAAGGGTAAGAGAAGAAGAAAATATGACATTTGATATGAATATTTCGGGAGTAGGAACGTTAAAAGATGGTTTTGAATATGTAGTGGCAGATGGAACAGAGTTTGGTACATTCGCAAAACATGTAGCAGGTGACAAAGAATCAGCGACTATAACGTTTGCCGGAGTAAAAGATACTGGAGTAGATGTTGTAAAGGATGCGACCACAACATTAGTAAATTATTTTGGGGAAGAAATTGTTGTTGAAAATAGATACTCAGTTTATCCAATGCCAAAAGTCACCTTCCATGTAAATGAATTTAATAAGCCAGATAGTAAAGGGACATGGCAAGATGCATCTACAGATCCATCAAAAACACTTAATCTTCTCTCTCCAGCAGAGGTTTGGAATGAAGGTACAATTGCCATTGCCAATGTACCAATCCTAGAGGCACCGCTTAATCAAGTGTTTGATAGATGGCAATTAGCAGATGGTACACCAATTGAATTTAGTGATATTACACTACTTGCAAATGGAACAGAGTTGTATCCAAGATTCATAAAAGACGAATTGATAGATATAGATGAAGATGATGATCCAACTATACCAGGAGATGGGATTCAAGATATTTACCAAACAACGGTTCACCATGTAGTAAAAAATGGTACATTTGAAGTTCTAGAAGGAACACCTCCAACTAATACTAGTGAAGTAGTAACATTTAAACATAATGATGTTGCATCAGAAAACCCAAATGCGGAAGCAGAATTTGAAGTACAAGTACCTGTTGCAAATCCAGGGTATGGTGGTGGAGAATGGATACCAAGTATACCAAATGGAATATTGGATTATACACCATTGGAAGTAACGTATACATATGAATTTGTTCCAAACAAATATCTTGTGAATTTTGATAAAAATGATATAAATGCAACAGGAAACACACCTGAACAAGAATTCACATATGATGTTGAACAACCATTGAATCCTAATGGATTTGAAAATATTGGAAAAGTATTCATCGGATGGTCAACAGACCCTAATGCGATAACACCGTCACATAGTGATAGCGAAGTTGTAAAAAATTTAACAACAACAACAGATCCTGTGACGTTGTATGCTGTATGGGGTTTAGACGAAAACAAAGATGGAATACATGATATATATCAAACAACAGTAACATACAAAATTGAAAATGGTACATGGGATGGCAAAGGTGATAATAAAGACATTGAAGAATGGATCACATTCGTAGATAAAGATGGAAACCCGTCAGATGCCACTGATGCGATAGCTACAATTAAGAAAACACCTACACAAATGTTTGTTGATGAGACATTTGATCAAGAAACTGGTAGATGGGTTGTAGTGCCACCAAAACAAGTAATATTTACAAAAGAAAAACTAACGTATGTTTATACATTTACAAATAATGCAATCGTAACATATCCAGGCGTCTCTCCAGAATCAAGTGGAAAACTTCCAACAGATTCATTTGAGATTGTTCCAGGAACATCAATTACAGTTGACAATCAAGATGGCATGCCACCACAAACGATTGTAGTAGACAAAGATATTAATTTACCAGAACCAACGAAAGAAGGAAATATCTTCACAGGATATGAATATAATCCTGAAACAAATACGTTGACTGCAACATGGAAAAACATTATTTTTACAGTGATATTTGAAGAAAATGGTGGAAGTAATGTTCCAAATCAAAAAGGAACGGTGGGGCAATCAATAGAAATTCCAGTAAATCCGACAAAATCAGGATATACTTTTGAAGCTTGGTATTTAGATAAAGAGTTAACTCAAAGATTTGATTTTGCAACCATGGTTATGCCAGAAGGTGATTTAGTGTTATATGCTAAATGGAGAGCAAATACACAAGGAACTGGAGATAATACTCAAGTAGTATTATGGACAGGATTAATGGCAACAGCAGCATTAGGATTTATCGTACTAAGAAAAACAAGAAAAACAAAAGTTAAATAATTAGGCAGAAGGGAAAGTGGCTCTGTGTCAAGAGTGGGGGACAAATAACTATTAATTAGGGGTAACCAAAAACTTTCCGGGTATTTAGAAAGATTATAACCTATAAAATTGAA
>CAYJEM010000047.1:0-15863 GCA_964369175.1 uncultured Erysipelotrichales bacterium
TTTATAAACTTGTCATACCTTCTTATAGCCTTATGGGAGTAATATAAAGTTTTTAGATTCGCTAATCGTATCTAACGAGGTACCACTCGATTTGATTGATATACGATATGTACCCGCTTTATCATTAATAACATCTTTTGGCATTACTAATGTTAAATCATCACTAACTACTCCGTCAATAGGTTCACCGCCTGCATACTTTATAATCTTTCCACTACTTAGTAAGAAATAATAATTTTTGGAAGTTATTATTGAAGATAATTGATCCGCAGAAATCAATTCATATACTTCATTTTCATTCTTTTTATATAATTCAATTGTTAGAACAGAATTCGTTAATCCTTCACTATAACGTATTTCTAATGGAACCATATATGAATCATTATTAGGTTCAATTATTTGATTTGTTACTGTTATATCTAATGATTTATCAACTGTTTGAAGAGGTTCAAATGATTTTTGTGTTGTTGCAACTTGTGATGTTAATCCATTTTCACGGACATCACTAATATATAAGTCAGTTTGTACTGTCATCTCAAAACCTTCAGGAAAATCAAGCTTTGTTAAAGGCATAATAAATGTATAAGTAAACGTGTTCGATGATAGCCTTCCCAGTGTATATATAAAGTATGTTTCTCCAGCTGCAGGATAATTTACTCCATCTATTGAAATATAAGCACCATCTGGTGGTGATACCGGATTCCCCTCTAAATCAACAGCAGATATCTTTAAGGCAGCATATTTATTTAGATATTTATAATCATATCCTACTGTTACATCTGCATTAACCGTTGTTGTAAGTGTAAATAAATCTGCATTTGCCTCATCTACTTCGGTTACGATAGATACACTTCGAGCATTAGATATTGTAAATGGAACACTTTGAGCAGGTGCACCAGTATTTGGTTTTAAGCGAATATTGTTTTCACCCTCAATGATATAGTTTTCTTTGTTAACACTAGAAAAGTCTACTATAATTTGAATAATATGATTCCTAGTATCTGATGTTATAGAAAATAATTGTGTTGGACTTTGTCCTGTATGATTATCTTTAAACTTTGAACCATCTAAAACTAGCTCACTTGTTGCGATGTCGACTTCATAATATAAATATTGCGATGCTCCAACTGGATTACCGTAATCATCAGTCGGTGTGTGAACTATATTTATTTTTGTTCCTATTGGAATCATGCCATTTTCTATCGAAATACTTGGGTTAGTTAAGACTGTATCACTCCCTGCTTGCGCTGTAACAAATTGAGCGGTAAATGCACTATCTTGCGTAAGTGTTAATGTATCATTCGTTAAAATAGATGAATAGTACTTACCACCAATAATACCGCTAGATGGCACGTCAGCAATATATGGTTCTCTTTCAATATTAATTCTCACATGATATTCAACCCCAGCTTTATTTGTAAATACAACATCAACATAGCGAGTAGTATTTTCATCAAAGAAGTTATCATAATATGATAACTTAATCATAATACGATCATATGCTCCATATAGTGTACCTACTGATGAATTTATATCAGGTACATTCGAGAAATCAAAACTATCTGTTGTCCCAATTCTTGCAACTATCCCAAATGTTTCATCTGCTACTTCAACCGTCGAGGCATCGCCTGATATACTGTCATGATCTACTAAATTTACATTATATGGTGTTACCGAAGATACAAATAGTTGCGTAATAAACGGAATATCTTCTAAATCAGTAAATATACTCGTTTGGTTTCCTATGCGCGGGTCTGCTACAATCGATGTTTCAAGACGACTTATATATTTTTTTTGAAGTGTTACCGTGTTGATTTGCTTTAAAGTATTATCCGTGTTTTCAATTCCTTCGATATATTTTTCCCACTCATATGTCGTGATAGATACATTCTTACCACCATCGGTAATTAATATATCGTCAGTATACATCATTGGCATACTAAAGCTTGCTCTACTATAACCGGGAATAAACGTGTAGTCTAGATTACCAGTAATTCGAATAGCAGTTACTTGTGAAAAGTCATCTACTTGTGTTACCCAATCAGTAACCGTAGTTATATTCCCCTCAGTAGCTGACGTTGAATAATATACGGTATAGTAATCGCTAACCCCCGATACATTTATTGCACCTGTAAGCTTAGTACCACTTATTAGCGGTACATAAAACATACTTCCATTTGTCGGAAATATTTCTTCACTACGATTATCAACAGTCAAAATATAATTAAAACTATTATTTGAATTATTGATTGTATCATTGGTGATTTCATAAGATGTTGCTGCTTGTGAGTTGATACTAGCCTGAGCAACGATATCACTTTTATTAATGACTATATTTACAACATCTGTTTCATTTGCTGTTGCAAGCATTGCATGGGTATCATCAATATTATAAACATCATTTACTAAATAACGTCCAATTGCCCCAGCACTTGGAGCTGAATTAGCAATATTGTCATCAACTAAATAAAACAAATCATCTATAACGATGGAACTATTAATTAATGAAGAATCAGCGACAAATTCTACTTCAACTGTTGGCCTTGTAATTGGTGTTTTAGACAAGTCTGAATTTACTAAGTAATCAACACTAAACAATCCAAAACCTTCACCTAAAATAATTTTATATACTTTTCCAAGTCCTTCAATTTCTAACACATTTGGATCAATTGTATATTCTATATCCTCACGTCTGTTATCAACTGTTTTATATGGTTTAATTATTTTTTCATTGTCTGCACCTGTTTTAATATTAAAGCCTTCTGGTTCAACAATATATATAATCGGATTTGGTACGTTTGTACTATTTGTATAAGGATAGTCATGAACTCCTAACTCAGCAGAAATTGTAACCGTTTGACCAGCAGTAATCTCTGAAGTTCCATTTACCACATTTTCAAGCTGTTTGTCAGTAAATATAGAATTTATTAAGTATGGTGTTTTCCAGTCACTAGCATTTGCTTTAATATTAGTATTTCTAGTAAAAAAATTACTACTACCACTTATATTATCAGCAGTAAAACTTAGTCGATTAGATGCAGTAGTATTTACTGTACTATTTGCATACCCAAATACTCCACCAGTAATCCCAAGTGAGGCAGTACCTAAGACCTCTAAAGAATTTAATGCTGGGATCGAATATGTAACACTTTCGATATAATACGTTCTATCTAAGATAGTACTATCGGTTTCATCTTGGTAAACCATTGAATTATCGACATTTATATATGTAAGTATATTTTCGCCTTGTACGACATTCGTTTTATTTGTAAAAGTCTTCGTTACTTTATTTTGTCCATAAGCATCTTGGAAAACAATCGTAATTTCTGGTGGTAAATCTACATATCTTGTTGGGTAAGGTAAATTGACCGAAACTACGTCTAATTTATTTCTGCTACCTACAGCAGTATTTCTATCAAAGTCATAATTTAAAGTAAGACCATTGGCAGCTCCGGCACCGTTATTACTTACTCCCATGATAGCAAGCAATTCTATTTGATCTCCAGGTTGAGTTGCTTTCGTGTTATATGCTGAACTAAAATCAACAATTCCAATACTTGGTGTTTGACCTACAACTTGAACTGTATCAGTTCTAGCTGTTGCATTTGTTGGATAACCTTGGGTACCAAAGTACGGAGTAGCAGTGACCTTTGCAGAAACATTTAGTGTATTATTTATATCAAAATCTTCATCGCTAAAGAAAAATTCTGGTTTGAAAAATTCAACAACAAACTGATAGTTTGTAATTCTAATGATCAATTCTGTATTTGTTTCTTGTACTGTAATAGAATCATCTTCATTTTCACCTAAGCTACCTGCAACATATGCCGCATATTTGCCACCTGTATTTGGCTTTGTCATAGTTACTGTCAATTCCTTAACACTAAATTGAAGTTGTGATTGGCCAATATGAGTCGAGACAATCGTTGAGTTAATAGATGATGTTCCACCTAATGGTACTTTTTCAATACCACCTTCAGATACTGGCGGAATATACATTTCAATATATCCAGTTATATTTCTTGCTGAAGCATTCATATTATCTATTTTTTTTGTATGTGTTGTATCACCTATTTGATGACTAACCGCTAGTGGAACTTTATTAGGTGCTACAACACTACCATCACGATGTGACCAAATTGTTGAATCTAAGTCAAAACTAATAGTAATTGAATCACCTTTGATAATCGACTGTAATAAAATTGTATATGTTCCAGCAGATTCATTTATATATGTCCCTGTATCTTGTTGTATACCAGGTGTTGATGAATCAATATCATAAACAGTATAAAAGTCATCAGGTACCTCACTACGATTAATAAAAGAATCACTATATTCTAGTTCTCCAACAAATTTCAAACCTGAGGGAATCGCTATTGTTAATGTACTAGCATTAGCAAGACTTTCTGTAAAAGTAATAGTTAATTTTTCTGTTACTATTAAATCAGTTGAACTTTTCGGTACTAATGTATGTGTAACATTGCTTGAAACTTCAAGACTTGTACCACTGCTAAGCGAGGCATTAAAGATAGGTGAATCATTTAAAGCATTAATTGAAAATGGATAGTTGTAACTTGTAAATATTAATATCAAGGAAACAATAATTAAAAATATTCTATATAATGTTTTTTTCATTTATATCCTCCTATCTTTTTATAAAATCATCAACTGTATAGGCGATGCTACTATCCTGTTTAAAAAATACAATTTCATATGTCGAAAATGTTGATACATTAACTACAAAGCTACTTAGAGACGTACCACTACCGTTTATAATTTCTTTATTTCCATCTAATCCTTCACCAATGATACTGTTTAAACGATCTGGGTATATTGTATTAGGATAATCAATAGTTAGTGACCCAGCTAATTCGTAAGTTGATACCGTTAATATAAGAGACTCATTTCCGACCTCGTCTTCAAC
The DNA here is from genome assembly GCA_964369175.1 of uncultured Erysipelotrichales bacterium. Taxonomy (GTDB): domain Bacteria; phylum Bacillota_I; class Bacilli_A; order Erysipelotrichales; family Coprobacillaceae; genus Tannockella. The sequence continues at coordinate 4,925 of CAYJEM010000047.1, forward strand.
TTTCAAAAAAGCATCATTAAAGGGTTGATAGAAAGTAAATGTAGCACTAAGATTTGACTCGAATGGTGCCGATGAAATAGCCTGTACCTCGATTGTTGCCATCCTATCTACAAAGTAATTACTTGGTATCATTATATCAAAATATGTTTCATTATTTGTTGAGTTTAATACATAGCTACCATCAACAATAGTTGAATTACGAGTAATAACAACATCACTTACTTCTGTTTTACTTCCTGAAGCAGAAACAATTGAAGTAGTTATATCATAATGAATATCTTCATTTGTCTTACGCAATGAATCATCATAATTTCTAACTGAAAACGAAATTTTTTCACCATCTTGATAGTTGGAAATTGTATATTTTTTATTTTCACTTGTAGCTCCAAGAACATTACTATCAAAATAAAAATCTTGAACATTAGCTACATAAGATATTGATTTGTCATCATAAAAATATTTAGAGAATGATATTGTTGACAAAATCACAAAAATCGCGAGTATAAAAACAAATAGAATCACACCTCTTTTATGAAATTTTTTTATATTGTTTAAAATACTCATTATACTCATCTCCTAATTTTTAACTTGTACTGCTTCAATATAGAGTTCAATAGCATCTATCTCCTTGTTATACTTAATATCTTTGCTATTTACAGTTACAACTAATGTATATAAATGACGACTTGTTCCAATTGGAAGCATTCCACCACTAACTTGATAACTCTCACTACTTTGATTGTAAACAAAATCACCGCTTTCTATTTGATTCGTTGTTCCATTATTAATCAACGAAAAGGTTAATGGTAAATTGTTTGTTGATTTAATCGAAATACTATAATCTTGAGCTACCTCTGAATGATTGACATCATCAAAGTTTACGACTTCGAAATCAAGATACTTTTCCGTAGTTGTAGATAGGTTATCCAATCCTACAACAAATTCACTTGAATATTTACCATCAATATAAATATTTGCTACTTCTACATTTCCACTACCTGTAGCAGTAGAACTATATCTTGATAGTGTAATAGTAGAAACTAGTGCAGTTACTAAGACTGCATAAAACAGATAAAAGAGAATTCGATTTTTATTAATTTTCATTTTTTACCCTCCTCTTACTGTTTAATAATATAGGTATTTCATACATTCCAATTCCTATAAACACTAATATAATAATTCCTATTGGTGACCCTAAAAAAGTAAATATCGAACCTATATTTTGTATTCTTAGAACATATGCCCCTTCTATATCTACTTGTGATAAAACAGTATCATCTACAACATTATTTGCATCACCTTTTGTTATAAAACCATTGCTATCAAAACCTACTATCCGATGTGTTATATATGTATTATCATAATTAAAGATAACAATATCATTAATTTCATAGTTGTCTTTTTCTTTAAAGACAACAACATCACCGACTTCTAATACCGGATCCATACTTCCTGATACAACTATGGCATGACTATATCCAAATACCTTTGGTAAGGTATCAGCAAAAGCAAAACGCATAACAATTAAATAACTATTTATTAATAGTAACAATAATAGGCAACTTATAACAAAATAATATAATATTTTTATCATCATTTTCATACATTTACCTACTCTTTGCATGAATTGTAATGCGAATTATATGCGTTAAATTTTTAGCAGTTGCCAGCTGGATATCATACTCATCATCACCTTCAAAAGGCCAATACCACTCAAGGATATATTTATTTGATGATTTTTTAGGTAATGTCACGATATATTTTTCCAACGTATTAACATCTACATAATCACCACTACCATAATACGTTCCTTCATCACGTAAACGATATAGTAATGGTAAGTTGCCACCATTATCCATCATTGTCTGTTCTTGAATATTCATTACGTATTCAACATTATAATCACTACTGTTTTTTATCGTAAATGAATACTGTCCAAAATCTCCAGGAGCAATTATTGCATTACTTCCAAATAAATTTATATTGGTAGATGTAGACCAGCGAGTTTCATCGTCATAGACAGTTAAGTCATTCCATTGATAACTAGTACCAACTACAACTTCTACATCTTTTGGTGGCATTATATTATCTAATCCAACAACTAATCCATCAATATTTTGATGCTTGTTTCCATTGTTATCAATAACTTCACCATTTGGTTTAATTATAGTACCATCCTCTAAGATAGAATATAAATAAAATATTGTTTCTGTTCCATCAGTTGTATATACGTGTAACCTACCATCAATAAACTTTACAATGACATCATTTTCTAATATAAAATGGTATTTAGACTCACTTTTAATTGTTGTATTTGTAATGTTAAAATCCAACAAATTTATATATCCAGCTTGATCATATATAATTCCTTCACCACTTAAATACCTACCATCATTTAATAGAATACCAAAGTGTGGAATAACAATACTTCCCTCTTGAAGTATGATATTGTTGAATGCAGTTAATATTGTATATCCAGGATAATATACTTCCTTTTGACCGCGAAGCCATGATGAATCATTTGTAACGATACTTATTGGCTCCTTTATTACTAGATTTTCTCCATCTACATAAAACTGTAACTCAATAAGTGAAATGTCTTTTGAAATAGTGAATATATTATTTTCCTTATCATATTGATATTCACTAACCAAATCACTATATACGACATCAAACTCAATACTTGAAGTGACCTCATTATTATTAATTAGTTGTAATTTATGTCTCCCATCACCAATATCAAAAAAAAACAAATCACCGCTCGCCTTTGTCGTAACAATTCTTCTTGATTCGTTTTCCAGTATAACTTCATGTTCTTTAACAGTCTCTCCGTTTTCATCAACTACGACACCATACAATGATAAAGGGATTCTATCTTTTTGTAAGTCCACTTCAACAACTATACTATCTTGGTTAATTGAGTGCCCTAAAATAAGATACCACACAATACATGAAGTAATCGATAAAACAATTATTAATAATGGAATAATTGAATCTTTATTCTTTTTGTCTTGATATTCTTCATTTGTCATCATTCATTCACCCTTTTCAACACTCATCAAAGAATAGAATATATCTACTCTTTGATGAAAGTTAAAACTTTCATCTTCATTAAGGTGCACTAGGAGCAGTTTGAGTTGCAGTAATATTTACACTAAATGTAAAGCTACCGTTTGCAAGACCTAATGCAGTATCTTCTTCATCTTGCGCTTCATCTACATTATATTCCCATTGCCAATATACTGGAATTGTATGTGATGCAACAACTCCATCAGGTGTTGGTAATGTTTTTGTACCTGTTATACTTGCTGTAATTTCATTTGTCATATCTTCGTCACTGTAGAAAACAATATTTGGAACATCACCAGCTGCGCTAATTGGTACAATCGATATTGCATACGTATAAGCAACTTCTGTTTGACCCATTGAAATTTCAAATTCCCCTTTATCTCCAGGAGCAATTTGAGTTGTTGTAACATTATTATTTACTTTTTTTGTATCTGCTAAATTAAATGTAAAGTTTTCGTTTGCATCATGTCCTCCAGTAAATTCAATATTACTCCACTGTGCTACATTTACTGCCCCAGTACCACTTGCAGTACTTGTATATTTAGCTAAAGTACCACTTAAAACAGTAACACTCACTAGTGATAATACAACTGCTAATACGCCTAATCTTTTGATAAATAACTTCTTCATAAATAACTTCCTTTCTTAATCTACATTGGATTTTTGTGAATCTTCTTGCTTTAATAGTGCTAATTCTTTTTCTAACATTGCTGTTCTCATACGTTCTGATTTAGTTAGCGTATTTCTTTGATAAACACTATAAGCAAAATAAAGCGATAATGGTAAACCAATACATAATGCCATACCTATAGGTGATTGCATAAACATCGCAACTCCACCTAAACCATCAATATGCCCAATGTACTTACCCTCAATTTGTTCAACTGTAACAGGAGATAAATCATCTGTATTATTTGCATCACCACGCGTTGTAAAAGTAGTGCTTCCCAGATTGTTATTAATACTAACAATTCGATGAGTAACAGCAACTTCATCTCGTAGGTATGTAATAATATCACCCTCTTTTAATTCTTCAGGGTTAATATCTTCAATAAATATTAATGATTCCGCATCAAATTCAGGGTCCATCGATCCTGAAAGAACAATAACTGGACTAATACCTAATACATCTGGTATATGATTCGGTTCAATAAATGACTTTGTGATCAATGTAATATTGATAATGATTACAGGTATAAATACAACAGATAACAAAATACTAATTAACATTTTAACTTTGCTTTCTTTTCGAACCATAAAACACCTCGTTTCTTTTATTATTGTTTTCGACAATTTACTTTCCTCTTTACACTGTAAATATACCAAAAAAACTCGTCATAAACAAGCGTTTAACAATAATTCCTTGCAAAAAACTAGGTTTTTAGGATGTAAGCAGTGACAGTATGCTACTTAATAGAAAATCCAAAAATATTATTGTCATTAAAATATAATAATGTTTGATATATTGAAAAAACGACACAAAAAGACAAGACAAATACTTGCCTTGTCTTATGAATAGAAAATAAATTCTTCTTCTACTTGTGTATATTCAATCCCAAGTAGTGATTTTATATGTATATCAACTGGCAAATATGCAATAAATTGATTAGCATCACTTACATCAAATTGTACTAATTTCACGTCACTAGTACCCCAATAATTTTTAACATGAAAAGTATCAATGTCATCCTTCCAATCAAATTCCACGATATATCCAAGTGAAATTAATTGATCAAAGACAAGTAATGGCAGAAAATTTCCTTTTTTTATTACTGTAAAAGCATCATAGTCAGGCCATTTGTTATATAAGTGGTACTTATTGTATAAATCCACATCTTGCAAATTCGTATAATCTTCAACTAATTCATTTATTTTCGTATGAAATGCTGAGGGTATAATCCATTGTAAACTAGGATACTTAGAAGTTACTAATTCTCCAAGAAGTGAATTTTCTTCATTGTTTGGAAACAAATCACTTATTTGTTGTACATTTTTATCACCTTTTAATATCCTATCACAATCTAGCTTTGCTAATTGAACAACTCGTAGTTTATCATTTAACTTACTTAATTTTTGATAATGAGATAATGCAATGGCAGTTTTTCCTGTTGCTTCATAAGATTTGACACACAAATAAGCTATTTCGTACTCTAGAGGAAGACGAACACATGAGTGATTGAAGTTATTAACAAGTTCAATTACCTTTTGATAATCTTTATTAAAGTATGCCTTTTCGATAGTTGCAATTGCTAGTATGAGTTGGCAATATACAATATTTTTTCTTGAAAACCTTTCATAATGAGCCTTACAAAAATCATAATATTTATTCATCAGTTCTTCATTATCTTGATCAAGTAAAAAACGTATACGATGATATTCAATCGATTTACTTGATGCAGTTTTACTTTCAAGTATTTCTTTAGCGTCCTCTATATATATACTATCCGCATAGACCGCTAATAGTGCAGTATCTATTGCTGAAACATTCATCGTTTTTTTTGTTTCTTTTAAAACTGCAATCAGCATGCAAACATCATATTCCTGAGTATTATATGTCCACAAATCATTTATAATATTTTTATAAAGAACAGATTGTAAAAATACATAAGCTATCATAACAATAAATATTGAAAAGATGAACAATAGCCAAGCTAAATTACCTGATAAAAAAGACATAACTATTGAAGTTAATAATATTGTTAAATTTAAAAATGAAACTATGTTACTTCTTTTTTTATATTTATTTATATATGGCTGTACAACTTCCAAATATACTATTTTATATTCATCTTTCATATTTTCTCCTCTAAAATAAAAATAATGTAATTATACCTATTTCATCAAAAAGAATTCAGTAAATTCTGAATTCATTGGTTATTCTACCCACTCTAAATTAGAAAACGGGTACAATATAATCCCTCTTTTACCTAGTAATGAATCAAATGTTATTGACCCAAATACCCTAGAATCAGTAGATCGTAATCGGTTATCCCCCATTACAAACAACTCCCCCTCAGGTACTTGATAGCTAAAGTTTTCTGTAAATTTAGCTGTGTTAAAATCAATCTTAGATTGCTCGACATGACTTTGATCAAAAAAAGTTTCTTCAATATATTTTCCATCAATATATAATTTATCATCAATATATTCAACAAATTCTCCTGGAAGTCCAATAACTCTTTTAACTACCTCAACACCTAAACTATCACTATGAAAATATACGACATCAAAACGATTAATATTTTCTTGATTTAAATTTAATTTTGTAATCAACACAAAATCCTCATCATGCAATGTCGGATACATAGATGCACCACTAATATTTACAGTACCAATAAAAAATGTAAATAACAATAAATATAAAATAATAGTTCCTGCGATTTGACCCAAAACTAACCATGTTTTTTTCTTAAACATACTTTTCACCTATTTATACAGACAACCTTTCTATATTATATACTGAATACTAGTATACTATATTTCAAAAGAAAAAAAAAGAAATGCAAGCATTTCTTTAATATAATTATCTTCTGATTTCTTTAATTCTAGCAGCTTTACCAGATAATCCACGTAAGTAGTTTAACTTAGCTCTACGTACTTTACCAACTTTTGTTACTTCGATATGGTCAATGATTGGTGTATGAACTGGGAAAGTTCTTTCTACACCTACTTGATAAGAGATTTTTCTAACTGTAAATGTTTCAGAAATTCCTCCACCGTTTCTTGCGATACAAACACCTTCGAATAACTGAATTCTGTGTTTGTCACCCTCTTTGATTTTTACGAAAACTTTTAATGTATCCCCAGCTTTGAAGTTAGGTACATCGTTACGTAATTGTTTTTTAGTAATTTGTTGTACTAATTGCATGTTCATAGTTCTGTCTCCTTTTAGAATATTTGTCTTTTATGCTCATGAATTTATATTCAGCGGAACATATGCAGTCTTAACGACTAAATAAAGATACCATATTACAAAGTAAAAATCAAGTATAATATTAAATACTCCACTTTTTTTACAAATATATATATAACAATGTAAAAGATGATGTATTATACATCATCTTTTGTACTTTCATTTCTTATTATATCTTCCAACATAAGCTTTTCTTCATGGCTGAAGTCATATGTTTCAAATAAATCAGGACGTTTTAAGTAAGTCTTCTTTAACGATTGATAACTACGCCATTTGCGAATATTTTCATGGTGTCCACTAAGTAATACCTCAGGAACATCTAATCCTTCAAAGCTAGCTGGTCGAGTATATTGGGGGTATTCTAACAACCCACAACTAAAAGAATCATTTTCATGACTTTCTTGTTTAATGGCACCTTGTAATAGTCGAATAATTGCATCACTAATAACCATTGCGCCTAGTTCTCCACCAGTAAGAACATAATCTCCAATAGAAATTTCAACATCAACATAATCACGAATTCTTTCATCAAAGCCTTCATAATGCCCACAAATGATAATAATATGTTTTTGGCATGTTAACTTAGATGCAAGTTGTTGTTTAAACGGGACTCCTTGTGGCGACATCAAAACAACTAAACTATCACTTGTTGTTAATGATTGCAAACAGTCCAAAATTGGTTGACAAGTTAAAACCATACCTTCGCCACCACCATAAGGATAATCATCTACCTTTTTATGTTTATCTTTTGAAAATTCACGAAAGTCATGTATTTGTATATTAACAACCTCTGACTCAATTGCACGTTTAATAATAGAACTCGAAATAACACCCGTAAACATTTCTGGAAAAAGTGATAATATATCTATTTTCATTACAACATTCCTTCTATAAGTGAAACCGTAATACAATTATTATCAACATCATCTTCTACAATAAACGCATCTACATAAGGGATCATCACTTTTTTACCATTAACACTTACAACTAATATATCATGTCTACCATTATCAAGCACATCGATAACATCACCTAAATATTCTTTACCATTATATATTTTACACCCAACAATATCACTTACTAGGTATTCATCTTCCTCTAAATGAACATCATCTTTATTACTAAAAACAGTACTACCAATATATTTTTCTACTGCATTAATATCTTGAAAACCATCAAATGTAACCAAATGATTTGTTTTATGAACCCTTTTTGTAATAATTGTAAATGGAATATCTTCATTATTATAATTAATAATAATTGTATTCCCCTTAACTAATACATCATTAGCTACTTCATCATTACCACGAATTTTCAACTCACCTTTTAACCCATGAGTACCGACAATCTTGCCAACTTTTATTTTATCCATATTCTATAATATACTTCCTTTCTATAAAATAAAATTAGGTGCGCAAAGCACACCTAATTATTCGTACGACTCAAACTTAATATCAATTTTGACTTTTGATAAACGAGCAGATACAGACATTAACTGTCTAATAGAATTAGCTACAACACCTTTTCTACCAATTAATCTTGCTAAGTCATCTTTTGCACAATACACATGCAACACAACTTGATTTTCATCTAATGAAGGCATTTGACGTACTTCTAAATGTTCCTTGTCAAAAACTAGCTCTTTTGCTATATCTTTAGCTATTTTTGCAAAATCCATTACTATTTACCTAATTTAGAATCAGCAAATTTTTTCATGATACCTTGACTAGATAATAAGTTTTTAACTGTATCTGATGGTTGTGCTCCATTGTTTAACCATTTTAATACTTCTTCTTCTTTAATAGAAACGATTGCAGGGTTTTTAGTAGGATCATAAGTTCCTAATAATTCGATGAATCTACCATCTCTTGGAGATCTTGAATCTGCTGCTACAATTCTATAGAAAGGTGCTCTTTTAGCTCCCATTCTGATTAATCTTAATTTAACTGCCATTATAATTTCCTCCTATATGTAAGTTACGTGTATTATATTAACAAATGAATAATACAGTGTCAAGCTTTTTTGCTTAACACGTATAACTTTTATTTTTTATTCTTTAAAGTGTTAATCTGTTCTTGAATTTCTAATAGTTCCATCCAACGAGCACTTTTTTCATCAATATCATTTTCAACCATACTACGCTCTACAGTAAGTTCATCTAGTTTTTGAAAATCATTTGAATGTTTTTGCATTTCTAAATCAATATGTTCTATTCTTTCTTCAAGTTTCATAATAACTTCTTCCATACTTTCTAATTCTTTTAATTCTTTACTAGAAAGTCTTGGGTTATTTTGCCTTTGTTGTTTCTTCTCTAATGCATATGCATTAGCGCCGTCTTCACTTTTTACCTTAGCACGTTTATCTAATTCGATATATTGACTATAACCACCATTAATAACTGTAATCTTCTTGTCTTTGAAGACAAATATTTTATCACAAACGCGATCTAAAAAATAACGATCATGACATACAACAATTACAATACCATTAAATGAGTCTAAGTAGTCTTCTAAAATAGTTAATGTTTGAATATCTAAATCATTTGTTGGTTCATCAAATAGTAATACATTAGGTCCTAGCATTAATACTCTAAGTAAATTTAAACGACGTTTTTGGCCACCAGATAAATACTTTATCTTTGTTTGTTGCAAGGCACTATCAAATAAAAAGCGTTCACAAAGTTGCCTAGCTGAAAGTAATCCATCACTTGTCTCTAAGTTATCACTCGTGTCTTTTATATAGTCAATCACTCTCTTTTCACTATTTAAATCTTCATTGCCTTGTTTAAAATATCCAAGCTTTACCGTTTCTCCTATTTCAATCATTCCACTTACTGGTAAAACTTCACCAGCAATCATTTTTATTAATGTTGATTTACCACAACCATTTACACCAAGAATACCTATGCGATCATGGCGAGTGCATGTATATGTAAAGTCATTAAATAATACATGGTCACCATAAGCCATTGACACTTCTTTAAATAAAATAGATTTTTTTCCCAATCGTTGTTCAACATGTACCATTTCCATGTCTTTATTATCATCAATTCGTTCAACAGCACTTAAGTTTTCAAAACGTTGAAGACGATCTCTACTTTTCGTAGTTCTAGCTTGCACCCCAGCACGAACCCATTCAAGTTCTTTCTTTAAAAACAAGTCACGTTTTCTTTGAGCATTAATAGCATCATTATATCGTTTGTCTCTTTGTTCTAAATACAGACTATAATTACCGGCGTATTGTTCAAGAGAACGATTATCAATTTCATATATCTTATTTACAATACGATCTAAAAAGTAACGATCATGACTTACCATTAGAATTGCCTTGTTAAATTTAATTAAATATTTTTCTAGATACTCAATCATATCACTATCCAAGTGGTTTGTAGGCTCATCTAAAATTAATAAATCACATGGTGTAAGTAGTGTAATCGCAAGTGCAACACGCTTTTGTTGACCCCCTGATAATTCTTGTATTTGTTGATTATAATTAACGATTCCTAATTTATTTAACATACTTTCTACCTGATATACAGGCACTTCACTTTCATCAATTGTAGTATACACTTGCTGCATAATCGTATTTGATGATATAAAGTCTGGATTTTGCCCTAAGTATCCAATTGTTAAATTACTTTGTTTGATAATATCTCCTTGGTAGTTTTCTAGACCTGCTATGATTTTTAATAAGGTACTTTTACCAGTACCATTGATACCTAGAATTGCTATTTTATCTTGATTTTCAATAACAAAAGCAATGTTGTTAAATAATTGTTTTGCTCCCATTTCTTTATTTAAATTTGTACATGTTACTAGCATAGATTGACTCCCTTTCATTGATTAATTAATTATAATTCTATTTAAATAAAAATACAACTTATTAATAGCTATATGTGTTTTAGTCTCATTCAAATATGATAATGTCTCGTTGTATCAAAATTGAAAATGTCCCAAA
>CAYJEM010000048.1:0-15379 GCA_964369175.1 uncultured Erysipelotrichales bacterium
TGTACGGTGGTGTGAGAGGGACAAAATCCTTAGCGATTAGTCCCTACTCGATTGCTTTTATTGCTTTAAAAGAAAGTGTAATTGTGGTACACTTAGTATTGGTTAGACAAAGCTAACAGTGAGGTAAGAATGATAAATAAAAGATTAATAAAAATGGTTCCCAATACCATGAAACATATAAAAATAAATATTGGGTTACAAGTAGGAAGTTTATTAAGTAATATTCTATTAATGTATGGTATTACGATATTATTATCAAAAATCATTAATAATAATTTAGATAGTAATGACATACTATTTTATTTCATAGGAATAGTAGCATTAATTTTTGTGAGAATACTTTTTATATACTTAGCAAATAAACAAAGTTATTTAGCATCAAAATCTGTAAAAGAAATACTTAGAGAGAAAATATATACAAAGATAACATCCCTTAATGAACGTTATAAAGAAAAAATATCAACTGCAGAGTTATTACAACTTGCAGTTGAAGGGATTGATCAGTTAGAAATTTACTTTTCAAATTATTTACCACAATTCTTTTATGCAATGATTGCACCAATAATTTTATTTGTTATTTTTGTGAATATTTCATTTAAAGTTGCGATTGTGTTATTTATTTGTGTTCCATTAATACCTGTGTCGATTATTGTTATTCAAAAAATAGCAAAACGCTTATTAGGTAAATATTGGGGTGAATATAGTGCCTTAGCTGATAATTTCTTAGAAAATATTCAAGGTTTAAACACTATGAAAATATATCAAAGTGATGGATTTAAACATAAACAAATGAATGTTCAAGCAGAGCGATTTCGAGTTGTTACAATGAAAGTATTATCAATGCAACTTAACTCAATTATTGTTATGGATATAGTAGCATATGGTGGTGCGGCTTTAGGAATTATATTATCAATACTTGAACTTTTAAATAATCAGATAACAATTCAACAAGCATTTTTTATGATTTTACTTAGTGTTGATTTCTTCTTGCCTTTACGTATCCTAGGTAGCTATTTTCATATTGCAATGAATGGAATAGCGGCTAGTAAAAAAATATTTGATTTAATAGATATGGAAGATGTTTTAGAAGGCGATGCAATAATACAAGATTCAAGTATAACATTTTCAAATGTATCATTTTCTTATGGAAACAATAAAGTGCTTGATAATATTTCTATACAAATTGATAATCAACAATTTATATCAATTGTTGGGGAAAGTGGTTGTGGTAAATCTACCATTGCAAAGATATTAAAAAAGATAAACACAAACTATAAAGGATCAATTCAACTTGGAAATAGTGAATTATCGAATATAGCTAGTCGTGATGTACATAAAAAAATAACAATGGTATCAACTAATGCTTATGTATTTAAAGGAAGTGTAAGAGAAAACCTTTTAATGGCTAATGAAAATGCAAATGACAAGCAATTATGGAAAGTTTTAGAAGTGGTCAATTTATCTGATTTCATAAAACAAAATCATGGTCTAGAAACTATGTTAGAAGAAAATGGAAACAACTTTTCGGGTGGTCAAAAACAAAGATTAGTACTTGCAAGAGCATTGCTTCATGATAGCGATATATACATATTTGATGAAGCGACAAGTAATATTGATGTGGAAAGTGAAAATAGTATTTTAAAGGTAATTTATCAATTATCTAAGAGTAAAACAATTATTATGATTTCTCATCGTCTTGCAAATATTATGCATTCAGATTGTATTTATGTATTGGTAGATGGAAAAATTGTTGAATCTGGTAATCATAAAGACCTACTTAAAGCTCAAGGCTCTTATAGAAATATGTGGGATACTCAAAAAGAATTGGAGGATGTGGTAAATGGAACGAAGTAAAGTAAAAACAATGTTAAAACTAGCAAGCCTTATAAAGCCATTGACATTTCAAATGTGTATTGCAATTATTATGGGAGTTATAGGCTATCTTTGTGCTACATTTATTACAATATTTGCAGGATTAGCTATATGTTCATTACTGGGGTATAACACGTATGCAGTATCTACAATTATCATTGTGATTATTACAATAGCAATTATGAGAGGGATATTTCATTATATTGAACAATATCATAACCATTATATAGCATTTAAGCTATTAGCTGTTATTCGCGATAAAGTTTTTACAAATCTACGTAAACTTGCACCAGCTAAATTAGATTCCAAAGATTCAGGAAATCTGATTTCTATTTTGACAAGTGATATAGAATTGTTAGAGGTGTTTTATGCGCATACTATTTCACCAATAGTGATAGCTATAATTACAACATCTTTAATGTTTGTATTCTTATTACAGTATCATATTATCTTAGCGTGTACACTACTTCTTTCACATTTTTGCATAGGAGTGATTATACCTATATATGCATCAAAAAAATCGACTCATAGTGGTAAACAATATCGTAAGCAAGTAGGGATATTAAATACATATTTTTTGGATAGTTTACGTGGTAATCAAGAAATCTTACAATACAATGAAATTGGTAATCGAAAAAAACATATTAAGCAATTGAGTAAAGATATGGAATTATCAAATAAACACATTAAAAATGATATAAATATTTTTTCATGTATTACTAATGGGGTAATATTATTAAGTGGTGTTACAATGCTTTTTACAGGGATTTTGTTATATCAGCAAGGAAGTATTGAAATACAAGCTATTATCATATCGACGATTTCAATTTTTGCATCATTTGGTGCGACTGTATCGCTGTCTAATTTAGGTGTTGGATTAACCCAAACTTTTGCAAGTGCAAATAGGGTGATTGATATTCTCGAGGAGCAACCATTAATAGATGAAGTAGTAGATGGTATTGATATTGATTTTAAAGAAGCAACGTTACATAATGTGTCTTTTGGATATAATCAAGATAAAATCATTGATGATTTTTCTTATAAAATTGAAAACAATAAAATTATTGGTATATATGGAAAATCCGGTTGTGGAAAAAGTACCTTGTTAAAGTTATTAATGAGATTTTATGATATTGATAGTGGTGAACTTTCGTTAAACGATAACAATATCAAAAATATAAATACAAGTTCACTTAGAAAAAATCAAAGTTTCGTCATCCAAGATACCCATATATTCCATGATAGTATTAAAAATAATATTAAGATTGCAAATATAAATGCTAGTGATAATGAAGTTATCGAAGCATGTCAAAAAGCATCATTACATGATTTTATAATGTCATTAGAAGATGGCTATGATACAAAGATTACGGAATTAGGTGAAAACTTATCTGGTGGGCAAAGACAAAGAATAGGAATTGCTAGAGCTTTCTTACATCCAGCAAAAATGATTTTATTAGATGAGCCAACAAGTAACTTAGACAGTATCAATGAATCTATTATTCTAAAATCATTAAAAGAAGTAAAAGATAAAACAATCATGTTAGTCTCACACCGAGATTCGACAATGAATATTTGTGATGAAGTAATTCGATTTGATAGTAACCGTCAAAGCTAATGAAAAAGTATAATGAAAAAGAAGTTATAGAAATAATGATTCAATTGTATTGTAAAAAAATCATAAAAACAAAACACTATGCAGTAGATGCCAAGAACTATTATCATACGCATATATGCGTATTGATAATTGTCCATACAAACAAACTAAGACGTTTTGTTCATTTTGTAAAACACCTTGCTATAAATCAGATATGAAACAACAAATAAAAGAAGTTATGAAATTTTCTGGACCAAGACTTATTTTCAAAAAGCCGTTACTAGTAATTAATCACGTCCAGCAAACTATCAAATATAAAAGGAGTAAAAAATGAAAAAAATAATATATATTACAATTGGAATTATCGGACTAATTTTAGGTGCTGTAGGTGCTGTTTTACCGCTTATACCAGCATTTCCTTTTTTGCTTATATCAGCATGGGCATTTGCTAGAAGTAGTGAAAAACTAGATGCATGGTTTAAAAGTACAAAATTATATAGGAATAATTTAGAGACATATGTAAAAAAACAAGGGATGTATATGCATACAAAAATCCGTATTGTTTTACTTATTACAGTATTGTTAACTATTGGTTTTTTGATGATGTCAAATGTAGTAGTTGGTAGAATCATTATTGTTATCGTTTGGTTATTTCATGTTGTATATTTTTTCTTTGGTGTCAAGACCATAGCAACTACAAAAAAATAGAAAAATAAAGGTGACACTTGTCATCTTTTTTTATTTGACACAGAAAATTTGTAAACGGATACATTATGGTGTATACTATACATACATATGGATGCTGACATCAAGATGATTCTGAAGTGGAAGGTCGCTAATACGTATTATTATAGACTTTTTTGTTTATATTTTTTACTATGGCACCTTTAGGTGTCTTTTTTGTATATTGGAAAGGAAAAAGGAATATGGATACAAGAGTTGCAATTATAGGAATTATTGTTGAAGATGAACAATCAGTAAGTGAAATGAATCAGTTACTGCATGTTTATCGAGATATAATTATTGGTAGGATGGGATTACCTTACCGCAGTAAGGATATGAATATTGTTAGTATTGTTGTTGATGCTTTAGAAAACCAAATAAGTTCACTAGCTGGTAAACTGGGGGCACTTCCAGGTATTAGTGCTAAAGCAGTATATTCTAAAAGAAAGTTTTAAGTGTATGGATAGTAAATTAATTATAGACAAACTATGTACTCATCGTAAATTAGATTATCAAGAATGGTACTACCTAATTGAAAATAGAAATACCATTGATAAAACATATATATTTCAAAAAGCAAGAGAAATTCGCCAACAATACTATAGTAATAGTGTCTATTTGCGAGGTTTAATTGAAATAACCAATATTTGTAAAAAGGATTGTTTATATTGCGGAATACGTTGTTCAAATAAAGAAGTAAAAAGGTATCGATTAACAAAAACTGATATTTTAGAATGTTGTAAACTTGGCGATAGTCTAGGACTAAAGACGTTTGTAATGCAAGGAGGTGAAGATCACTATTATAGTGATGAAATACTTGTTGATATCATTAAAGATATAAAACATCATTATCCACAATGTGCAATTACATTATCACTAGGTGAGCGTAGTAATGAAAGTTATCAAAAATTATATAATGCCGGCGTGGATCGTTATTTGTTACGACATGAAACGGCTGATGAATTACACTATAGCACGTTGCATCCTGCTAAAAACACATTAAAGAAGCGCAAGGAATGCCTTCAAAATATTAAAGAAATTGGTTTTCAAGTAGGTTGTGGATTTATGGTGGGATCTCCAAATCAAACAATTGAAACGCTGGTAAAAGACTTTTGTTTCTTGCAAGATTTTCAACCTGATATGGTTGGTGTGGGGCCTTTTATACCACATCATGCAACGCCCTTTAGAAATGAAAGTGCTGGTACATTAGAGGATACTTTATTTTATCTTGGCTTAATTAGAATACTTTTACCTAAAGTACTTTTACCTGCAACAACTGCATTAAAAACAATTGATGAAGATGGATTTATAAAAGGGATGGAAGTAGGTTGTAATGTAATTATGCCAAATCTTACACCGTCGCTTCAAAAAAGCCATTATGCATTATATGACAATAAAAATGGAACAAGTGTTCATGAAATAGAACAAATAAGTAAGGAAATGAATGGTGTTGGCTTCATGATTGATCAAAGTCGTGGCGATCACATTCGTTTAAGAGGAAAAGAAAATGACTGACGTTAAATTTGATTTACATTCAACAAAAGCAGAAGAATTTATTAATCATGAAGAAATATGTAAAACACTTATATACAGTGAAAAACATAAAAGTGATAAAAAATTATTACAATCAATTATTGATAAAGCAAGAGTTGGTAAAGGGTTAAATTACCAAGAGGCAATTCTTTTGTTAGATTGTGATTTAGATGAGATAAATGACCAAATATTTCAACTAGCAAAAGAAATCAAACAGAGATTTTATGGGAATCGTATTGTATTATTTGCACCATTATATCTTTCAAATCATTGTGTTAATGGATGTGTATATTGTCCGTATCACTTTCAAAATAAAGATATAACTAGAAAAAAACTAACACAAGAAGAAATTAAACAAGAAGTAATTGCTCTTCAAGATATGGGACATAAGCGACTTGCTATTGAGGTAGGAGAACATCCAATAGAATCGCCAATTGAATATGTTCTAGAAAGTTTAAAAACAATATATAGTATTCGTCATAAAAATGGTGCAATTAGAAGAGCTAATGTAAATATTGCAGCCACTACTGTTGAAGAATATAAAATGTTAAAAGATGCTGATATTGGAACATATATCCTTTTTCAAGAAACATATCATAAAGAAAGTTATAAGAAACTACATCCAACAGGACCTAAAAGTAATTATGATTACCACACAGAGGCAATGGATAGAGCAATGGAAGCAGGAATTGATGATGTTGGCCTAGGCGTTTTGTTTGGGTTAGAAACATATCGCTAT
This sequence comes from uncultured Erysipelotrichales bacterium, assembly GCA_964369175.1. Lineage (GTDB taxonomy): Bacteria > Bacillota_I > Bacilli_A > Erysipelotrichales > Coprobacillaceae > Tannockella. The sequence goes on from CAYJEM010000048.1 coordinate 6,465, forward strand.
GAACTCGTTGGATTAATGATGCATGCGATGCACTTAGAATCCCGTTTTAATGTCGGACCACACACAATCAGTGTTCCAAGAATTTGTCCAGCTGATGATATTAATCCAGAAGATTTTGATAATGGGATAAGTGATGAAATATTTATGAAGCTCGTTGCAATTATTCGTTTAAGTGTACCTTATACTGGAATTATTGTATCTACAAGAGAAAGTCAATCTTGTCGTAAAAAAGTATTAGAATATGGAGTTTCACAAATAAGTGGTGGTTCAAAAACAAGTGTTGGGGGATATAGTGATAAAGTAGTTGATAACGAAAATTCATCACAATTTGATTTGAGTGATCATCGTACATTAGACGAAGTTGTTGATTGGTTAATGGATAATAATCATATCCCAAGTTTTTGTACTGCGTGTTACCGTGAGGGGAGAACTGGTGATCGATTCATGCAACTATGTAAAAGCAATCAAATATTGAACTGCTGTCATCCAAACTCATTAATTACATTAAAAGAATATTGTCAAGATTATGGAAGTGATAAAGTAAAACAAAAAGCAAATGCGATTATTGAAAGAGAAGTGGAAAATGTTCCTAATGAAAAAGTAAAAGCAAAAGTAAAAAGCAACCTTCAAGAAATTATCGAAGGAAAAAGAGATTTTCGATTTTAAAGGAGACCAACTATGACTATGAATAATACACCATCATCAAATCGTATCCATATTGGACTCTTTGGAAATGCCAATGTTGGAAAATCAAGTATTATTAACGCAATTACTAATCAAGAACATGCAATTGTATCAAGTATGCCTGGAACAACAACTGATCCAGTACGTAAAACAATGGAGTTATTACCACTTGGCCCAGTTGTCTTTATTGATACTGCTGGTATTGATGATAGTAGTTCTCTAGGAAAAAAACGATTAACAAAAACATATGAAGTATTAGATAAAATTGACATTGCATTATTAGTAATTGATGAAAATGAAATCATCGATACAAATTTAGTAGAAGAATTTACATCACGTAAAATTCCTTATTTGGTTGTATCTAACAAAAGTGACTTAAGAAACAGTGATACTAAAAACAAAGATATTATCTATGTTAGTGCAAAAACCACATCTGGAATTCAAGAATTAAAAGAAGCAATTGCAACAATAAAATTAGATACAAGTCAACAATATCCACTAATATCTGATTTGATTTTACCAAAACAAATAATTATTCTTGTTGTCCCAATCGATAGTGCAGCCCCAAAAGGGAGAATCATCTTACCTCAACAACAAACAATACGTGAAATCCTTGATAGTGATTCCATGTCTTTGGTATGTAAAGAAAGTGAGCTAGAAGACGTGTTAAAAATGTTACCAACACCTCCATCATTAGTAATTACTGATTCACAAGTGTTTGAAAGTGTTTCTAAGGTGGTACCTAAATCAATACCTCTTACTTCATTTTCAATCCTATTTGCACGATATAAGGGTTCCTTAAAACAATATGTAGAAGGTTTGAAAGCATTAAAGACAATAAAAGATAATGATAAAATATTAATTGTTGAAGGTTGTACCCATCATCGCCAATGTGATGATATAGGTACAGTTAAGCTTCCTAAATGGATACAAAAATATACTAAAAAGAAATTGCAATTTGATTTTGTATCAGGTATGGAGTTTCCTCAAGATGTTACATCTTACTCATTAGTTGTTCATTGTGGAGGGTGCATGCTTACATCAAGAATAATCCAAAATCGCCAATCTAGATGCTTAATACAAGGAGTATCCATTACTAATTATGGTACACTTATTGCCCATATGAATGGAATACTTGAACGTAGTTTAGAGCCAATTAAGTTTTAATTATAAAAAGTACATTAGTACTTTTTGTTTTCTCTTGATTTTTGTTCTAAATAGAACTATAATTGTTCTATACAGAACAAAAAGGAGTAATTATGATTGATATAAAAGAAAACTTCCATATCATAGCATTAAAGCGAAAAACATATTTTGATACTTTAATCCAAGATAGTGATTTAAACATGATGGAGATAGAAATATTGTATTTTTTACATGCATATCCTAGTAGTAATACATTTACAAAGATTCAAGAATCACGAGACTATGCAAAGTCACATGTATCAATGGCAATTTCAAATTTAGTGAAAAAGCAATATATAAAAAAAGAGTATGCGCCAAATAATAAAAAGATATTTCATTTATTTTTGCAAGATAAAAGTAACTGGATTATTGAAGAGTTTGATAAGTGCAAAAATACTTTTTATAAAGATGTTTTTACAGGAATAAAGAAGGAACACCAAGAGATATTTATACAAGTGATTGAAACAATGACTTCAAACTTACAAAGAAAACAAGAGGTAGAATAATGGAAACAATTTTAATTTGTATTATTGCTGGAATGGGTGCCGGTCTAGGAACAGGGTTTGCAGGGATGAGTGCAGCTGTTGTTATTTCACCTATGTTAATCACTTTTTTAGGGATGAATCCGTTTGAAGCAATTGGGATAGCACTTGCTTCAGATGTACTAGCAAGTGCAGTGTCTGCTTATACATATGGTAAAAATAAAAATATTGATTTAAAAAGAAGCAAAAGTTTATTTATTAGTGTATTGATTTTTACAGGGATTGGGGCATATATTGCACATCTAGTACCAGCTACAACAATGGGGAATTTAAGTGTATATGGTTCTTTGCTTATGGGAATAAACTTCTTAGTAAAATCTTTTAAAGAAGAAAAGCCAAAAACAAAAAGAGAATATACAGGAAAATTGAAGGTGATGCTACCTATTTTATGTGGAGCTATTATAGGGTTTATTTGTGGTTTTATAGGAGCTGGAGGCGGTATTATGATGTTAGTTTTACTAACTACAGTGCTTGGATATGAACTAAAAACTGCAGTTGGAACAAGTGTGTTCATTATGACTTTTACGGCATTGTTTGGTGCAACTTCACACTTTACATTGCAAGGGGTAATCCCAGATTTAACGATTTTTAGTATTTGCGTAGTTTCAACGCTTATCTTTGCGCTTTTAGGAGCAAGGTTTGCGAATAATGCAAAGCCAAGAATTTTAAACCGTGCTACAGGTAGTGTGCTAGCAACATTAGGATTATTTATGTTAATTGCTGAAAACATATCATTTTAGTATTGACAATATTGAGTATTCAAGATATTATTTTATAGGTAAATAATTCGTATATCCCTATTAATCTGGTATAGGGGTCTCTACAAGGAACCATAATTCCTACTTACGAAGAAATTAGCAATGCTTTTTTCTTTGTGGGTAGGATTTTTTATTTTGAGAATATGAGGAGAAATTTTATGGAATGGGCAATTAAAGGTAATATCGTATTTACAAAAACATCAAATGAGTTAAATGTTATCAAAGATGGTATAATAGTATGTAAGGATAATAAAATCAAAGATGTATATACATCTTTGCCAAAAGAGTATGAAACAATTGAAATAACAGATTATGGTAATAAAATAATCATCCCTGGTTTAGTTGATTTGCATGTGCATGCACCACAATATTCCTATAAAGGATGTGGAATGGATTTAGAGCTATTAGAGTGGTTAGATACCTACACATTTGTTGAGGAAGCAAAGTATAGTGATATCGAATATGCAAAAACTGTATATAAACATTTTGTTAATGATTTAAAAAATGGCGCAACAACTCGAGCAAGTATTTTTGCAAGTGTTCATGTTCAGTCGACGAAGTTATTAATGGATATGTTAGAAGAGAGTGGGCTAATAACATATGTAGGAAAAGTAAATATGAATCGAAACTGTAATGAGGATTTAAATGAAGGCTCTGCCAATCAGGCAAAAGTTAATACAGTTACATGGTTACAAGAGGTCATAAATGCATATAAAAATACTTCACCAATAATTACACCACGATTTATTCCTAGTTGCAATGATGAACTTTTAGAAGAACTAGGTAATTTATCAAAGCAATATGATTTGAAAATACAATCACATTTATCAGAAAACAAAGGAGAAATTGAGTGGGTAAGACAGTTGAAGCCAGAAGCTAAATTTTATGGTGATGGATATGATATTCATGGTTTATTTACAAATCAGACAATAATGGCGCATTGCGTATATTCTGTAGATGAAGAAATAGAGTTAATGAAGAAAAATGGTGTATACGTGGCACACTGTCCAACATCAAATATGAATTTATCATCTGGTATAGCACCAATAAAAAAATATCTTGAAAAAGGTCTACATGTTGGTTTAGGAAGTGATGTAGCTGCTAGTCATAGTTTGTCAATTTTTAAAGCAATGGCTGATGCTATAGCTGTGTCAAAACTTCGTTGGCGATTAGTTGATGAGTTATGCACACCTTTAAAAATACCTGAAGTACTATATATGGCTACAAAGGGTGGCGGAAGTTTTTTTGGTAAAGTCGGAAGTTTTGAAAAAGGGTATCATATGGATGCAATTGTTATTGATGATAGTAACATTCAAATATCTAATAACGATGAAATAATGCAGAGAATTGAAAAAATAATCTATCAAGATTATCAAGTTGAAATTGTTGCAAAATATGTTGATGGAAAAAAACTGTTTTAGGAGGAAAAATATGAATATTGAAGAAATGAAAGCAATAATAGATGTCACTAATAATAAGGTAAAAGCAGATATTGTTTTTAAAAATGCAAATATTATTGATGTGTACCTTGGTAAAATAACAAAAGGTGATGTTGCTATTAAAGGAAAGTATATTGTTGGGATTGGAGATTATACGGGTTTAACAGAAATTGATGCTAGTGGAAAATATTTATCACCAGGACTGATTGATAGTCACATGCATATTGAATCTACTTATTTAGCGCCAGGTGAAGCAGCAAAATTGCTTGTTCCAAGAGGAACTACTACAATTGTGGCAGATCCCCATGAAATAGTAAATGTATGTGGTAATGATGGACTAGAATATATGATTGAAGCTAGTAATAATACAGTATTAGATATTAAATATATGATACCATCATGTGTACCTTGTACACCTTTTGAAACTTCAGGTTATACATTTCGTGCTAGTGATGTAGAAAGATATATTGACCATTCTAATATTGTAGGATTAGGTGAGTTTATGAATTATGTAGGTGTAAATAATGCCGATGATGAAGTAATGAAAAAATTATTTATAACCCAAAATGCAAATAAAATAATTGATGGACACGCACCTGGGCTCACTTTTAAACAACTAGATGGATATGCATCTACGAAAATAAAAACGGATCATGAATGTTCAACAGTAGAAGAAGTAGAAGCTCGAATTTCTAGAGGGATGTATGTTGCTATGCGACAAGGATCAGCATGTCGTGATTTGGAAAAATTGCTTCCAGCAATAACGAAGGAAAACTTGCGTTATTGTATGTTGTGTAGTGATGACCGAGAACCAGAAACGATTATTAATTTAGGACATATTGATGATTGCTTACGAATATGTGTTGCTAATGGTGTTGACCCTGTAGCAGCAATCCGTATGGCAACAATTAATGTTGCTGAATGTTATCGAATGGATGATCGTGGGAGTATTGCACCAGGAAAACTAGCAAATATTGTATTATTTGATGATCTTACTAATTTTTATGTTGAAGATGTATACATCGAAGGAAAAAAGGTTTCATGTAATGGGAAATACTTAGTTAACGATATTCAAACAAGTATTAAAAAAGTTAGTAATACGATGCATGTAGAAGGATTTACGAAAGATAAATTATCTTTAAAAGTATCTAGAAATACGCTTGTCGCAATGGAGGTAGTCCCAGAAGGTGTACTTACAAAGAAGGTAGAACTACATGTACAAAAAGATAAAGATAACGAATATTTATATGATAAATCAAGTAATGTGTGTAAAATTGCTGCCGTTGAGCGACATCATGGAACAGGCAATGTTGGTGTTGGTCTATTACGTGGATTTGGCATTAAAGAAGGTGCTATTGCTCAGACAATTGGGCATGATTCTCATAATATAATTGCAGTAGGTATGAGTGACGAAGATATTTCACTTGCTATAAATTCACTCATTGAAAATGGTGGTGGTATAATTGTTATAAAAGAAGGTAAGGTTATTGCTGAGTTAAAACTACCAATTGCCGGTCTAATGAGTGATAAATCTGGCATAGAAGTTGCAGAAGAATTTTCAAAAATTCATCAAGCATGTAAATCGTTAGGTATTTATGAAAAGGAACCTATCGTACAACTATCTTTTATGTCATTACCAGTAATACCAGAAATAAAGATTACTGATAAAGGATTATTTGATGTTACTAATTTTACTTTTATAAAACAATAAAGAGCTATATAATAGCTCTTTATTTCTTGAATTTGATATAAAATTGTTCAATCCAACCTTTATTGTACTTTAGTGAAATATAACCAATTGTTGTTGTTATAAATGCTCCTATTGAATCTACAATTAAATCAACCATAGTATCGTTGAGAGCATCGCGTCCCATAAATGGTGTACCATCTTCAAGTCCGAATTTTTGCATATTCATACCTAAGATACCATCAAATGTAAATTCATACACTTCCCAAAATACACCAAGAGTTACTGCAAAACAAAATGCAAATATTGCAATGAAAAGTGGACTTAATGTAATCGGTGTACGTTCTGAGCGATCTAACATTGTAACAATTGAAAACCCCATTGTTCCAAGCATCCCACCACTTAGTGTATGAAGGATAGCATCCCAATACTCAAAGGTATAGTAATAACTTCTTACTTCACCTAAAAAGATAGCTCCATATAGAAATATTGCATAAAAAATCAACATTTTTGATGGAATTTCAATATACCAACTTTTTTTAATCCACCCAGGCAAAAGCATTGCTACAATACCAAGAATACATTGAGCAATCATTAATGTGTAATGACTTTTTGCCTGTACATTTGGTAGATTTGGGTCTACCTGATTTGGTGCTTGAATTATTAATACGACTAATATAACTAAAGAAATTACAAGTGTTAAGAATACTGCTGCAGTAATAACTTTTTGTAATGACAATTTCCTCATTATATTTCCTCCCCCTTTTTTGTATATAAGATAAGTATAACAGTTTTTTGTTTATATTTGTAGTTATATAGTTTTTACATTTAATAATATATGTTACAACTTCATATTCAATACACATTTATTGTTTATTCTATCTATATGTAGTAAATAACTTCCCTTTCTCAAAATAAATCTCTTACTACAGGTATTTGCCAGACATTCCCTTGTCTGGTTTTTTTTGTTATACTGATTATAAGGAGTTGATAGTATGTATTTTGAATATGGTATAAAAGAAATAGAATATTTAAAAAGCAAAGATAAAAAACTAGCTCAAGCTATTGAACTAATAGGGCATGTTTATAGACCGGTTGATAGTGATTTATTTTCATCAATTATTTATATGATTATAGGTCAACAAATATCTACTGTTGGACATAAGACAGTATGGAAAAACCTGGTAGAATTAGTTGGCAAGGTTACACCAACTACGATATCTAATATTGATGATGAAAAGTTACAAGGGTGTGGTATGACATTTCGAAAAGTTGGTTACATAAAAGGTTTTTGTAAAAAAGTAAACGATAATGAAATAAATATAGAATCCCTGCAAAATAAAAGTGATGCAGAAGTTATGGAGATATTGTCTTCAATTAAAGGGATTGGCGTATGGACTGTAGAAATGATAATGTTTTTTACTATGCAACGTCCAGATATTTTAAGTTATGGAGATCTTGCAATTCTTCGGGGGATGCGTATGTTATATCGTCATCGCACAATAACCCCACAGCTATTTAATAAGTATAAACGTCGATATAGTCCCTATGGTAGTGTCGCTTCAATTTATTTATGGGCAATTGCAGCTGGTAAAATAGAAGGGTTGAGTGATCCTGGAAAGAAAAAATAATAAGAATGGAGAAAGGTATATGATTGTTAGTGTAAGTCGTCGTTGCGACATCCCAAGTTACTTTGGAAAATGGTTTATAAACCGCTTAGATGATGGTTATGTATTGGTAGTTAATCCATATAACAATAAACAATATTCAAAAATATCATTAGCCAAGGAACATGTTGATATATTTATTTTTTGGACAAAAAATCCAATACCTTTTATGAAGTATTTACCAATTATTGATAAGCTAGGCTATCCATATTATTTTGAGTATACCATTACCCCGTATGGAAAAGATTTAGAAATAAATTTACCAGATAAAGATATTTTGCTTGATGCTTTTATTACACTTTCTAAAAAGCTTGGCAAAAATAGAGTGGTATGGCGTTATGATCCAATTATTATCAATGATAAATATACGATTGAATATCACCATAGAATGTTTGAATATATGGCTAAAAAGCTAAACGGATACTGTAATCGTTGTATTATTAGTTTCGTAGACAATTACAAAAATGTTCAAAGAAATATGGGAGAAAATCCAGCTTCACGGTTTTGTGAAAAAGAGATGTATGCATTAACATCACTTATTGCACCTATAGCTCGTCAATATGATATTGTACTAGTTACATGCAGTGAGAAAATTGACCTTGATATATTGGGGGTACAGCATGGTGCTTGCATTGATAAATATCATATAGAATCCATTTTAGAAATAGCAGTAGAAACGATAAAAGACAACCAACGACAAGAATGTCGATGTCTACAATGTGTAGACATTGGCACATATAATAGCTGTAATCACGGTTGTGTATATTGTTATGCTAATAACAACATGGATGTAGTAAAACAGAATATAATGATACATGATCCAAATGCAAATACTTTAATTGGGAAAGTAAGTGATGATGATACAGTTATTGAACGTAAAATGAAAAGTATTATAAAATGTCAGTTGTCATTGTTTTAGTGATTTTTAATATGTTACAATGGTGACAAGGAGA
>CAYJEM010000049.1:0-12281 GCA_964369175.1 uncultured Erysipelotrichales bacterium
TCAATTGGTATTATTGGTATTGCATTAATATTATCACTATCAAATGGGGTAAATACGTATATTACCAACTTACAAAGAGATACTATGGCATCATATCCTATTACGATTAGTGCTGAATCAATGAATATGACAAGCATGACACCTGGACAAATCGAAACCTCAACAGAAGTAGATAAAAGTGGTGTAAATCTAAATACAAAGATCTTAGAAGTATCAAATAGTTTAATCGTTACAAATAATTTAACTGACTTTAAAACATACTTAGATAACCCAGATAGTGAAATCAATCAATATGTTGCAGATGACGGAATTATTTATTCATACAATACATCATTTAATGTATTATCTTATGATAATGATGAAAATCTAGTTAATACTTCAGCTGATCCAAATGAACTTACAAATAATGAAAGTAATTCTATGGCCAGCATGGCTCAGCAACAAAATACAATGGCAATGTCTATGATGATGGGAACAAGTAGTACTGGTGCAAATTTATTTGGTGAACTAACACCTGGTGCAAATGGTGAAGTTGTTAATAAGACAATTACTGATAGCTATGAACTTGTACATGGAAATTGGCCAACAACAAGTAATGAAGTTGTTTTGTTTCTAGATGATGACTATAGTGTAGCTGTAGATGAGTTATATCAATTAGGTCTAATTACTGCTAGTGAATATAAAGACCTAGTGAAACAAGTAGAAAATGATGAAGAACTAACAAAACGTGTATTAAACTTTGATGATGTATCAAATCATACATTCTATATGATTCCTGATAGTCAAAGATATCAAAAACAAGATAATGGTACATTTACAATGTTAGAAGATAGTGCACTAATCCCAACTTTAGATGATCAAACACAATTAAAAATATCTGGTGTTGTAATACCAAAAGAAGATGCGAGCACAACATTTAATTCAACAATTGGATATGGTCATACATTAACTTCAGAAATAATCGAAACATCAAATACAAGCGAAGTTGTAACTGCCCAGGAAGCTTCTACTGATATAAATGTATTAAATGGTATTGCATTTAAAGCTGAAACGGATGAAGAAAAAATTGCTAATACAAAAACATATTTGGAAAGTTTAAGTACTTCTCAAAAGTCATCATTTATGTCACTTATGGCATATAGCAGTAACGGTCAAATTACAGTAAGTCCTGATGAAGCAACAAACGCTAAAATGTTAGATGCTTGGCTTGCTAGTAATCCTGATAATGAAACATTACTTGGCATTTATGAAGAATCATTAGAAGGTCTATCATATGAAGAGAACCTTAAAGATTTTGGTAAAGTTAGTTATGATGCTCCTTCAACAATTAATATTTATACTGAAAGCTTTGAAAACAAAGATGCAGTATCTCTTGCAATTGAAAACTATAACAAAAGTGCAACAGAAGAAAATAAAATTATCTATACTGATTTTGTTGAATTATTAACATCTTCAATGACAACAATTATCGATGTTATTTCTTATGTATTAATAGCCTTTGTAAGTGTATCTTTAGTTGTATCTAGTATTATGATTGGTATCATTACTCATATTTCAGTAATGGAAAGAACAAAAGAAATAGGTGTCCTTAGAGCTCTTGGAGCTTCTAAGAAAAACATTTCTCAAGTATTTAATGCCGAAACAATTATTATAGGTATTTGTTCTGGTTTACTTGGTGTTGGAATTACAGTATTATTAAATATTCCTATTACATCAATAGTACGCAGCGCTATTGGAAGTGATGATTTAACAGTAGGATTACCACTCATCGCTGGTGCAATTTTAATTGCTTTAAGTATAGTAATCACTGTGCTTGGTGGATTATTACCTGCTAAAAATGCAGCTAAAAAAGATCCGGTTATAGCACTTAGATCAGAGTAAAAGAAAAGGTGGACTGTTCCACCTTTTTACATGACAAAAAAGAATGCCTATATGCATCCTTTATATTGTATCTACTATTTCTTGTAATTCTTCTTCACTAAAGTCATAAGATGTACTGCAAAATTGACAATTGATTTGGCATCCATGATCTTCATTGATCATAGCATTCAATTCATCTACGCCAACAGTAATTAATGCATTTTTCATTTTATCCCTAGAACAATCGCATACAAAGTCTAATTCTTGCTTATCTAAAAACTTTACATCTGAAAAAATCATTTCGATGATTTCTTCAGGTGTTTTTTCTTCATTTAATAATGAAGAAATGGCTGGAAAATCTTTTAACTTCTCTTCTAGGTATTGAATATCTTCCTCTGTTGCCTCTGGAAGTAATTGGATGATAAATCCACCTGCAGATAGTATTTCATTAGTATTTTCTACTAATACTCCAACGGAAACAACTGATGGCGTTTGCTCGCTTACTGCAAAGTAGTACGTGAAGTCATCACCAATTTCACCAGTTTGTAATGGTACCGATCCACAAAATGGTTCTTTAAGTCCCATATCTTTTATCACTTGGAGTGTCCCTTGATTTCCTACTGCAACGCCAACTGCTAATTTACCAGTATCATTATACGTGTAATGAACTTCCGATTTACCAACAAATCCTTTGATATTTCCGTCACCCTTAGTTACTGTCATCATCGTGCCAATTGGGCCACCACCATTAATTGTAGTTGTCATTTTTTCATTATTTTTATTCATACTTGCCATCATTAATGATACTGCCATCATTCTACCTAACGCTGCACTTGCCGTTGGCCATAACCCATGATGTTGTCTTGCTTTTTCTGTTAAGTTTTTTATTGTACATGCAAATATACGACAATTTCTTTCTTCTACAATTCCTCTAATTAAATAATCTTTCATATCTCTTCCTCTTAAAACATTAATAATGCTGAAAATATTGTTGGTACTACCAGTGCTAATACGAGTACGATAATAAATATTCTTTTTGTTCTTGCTTTCATTTTATTCCTCCTATGAAAAAAAGCGTTCCCGCTTTATTTCATACCATCAATTAAATCATCTTGTTGATCAATCAATTCTTTTCTATCTACTTTCTCAATGTTTTCTACATCAAATACTGTAGGTTGCTCTTCAACTGTTTCAACCACTTCTTCATTTCCTAGGTGTGTTGGTTTAATTTTTCCTGTTTCATATAAACTTTCAATTTCTTCAGCATTTAAAGTTTCTTGATCTAGTAGTGCCTCAGCAATATTGATTAATTTTTCTTTATTTTCAGTAATGATTTCTACTGTTTTTTGATAACATTCTTCTATAATTTTACGAACTTGTAAATCAATTTCATGTGCTGTTTGACCTGAATGTGAATTATTTGTTTGCGTATAATCTCTACCCAAGAATACTGCATCTTGTCCTGATGCGTATTTAATAAACCCTAAATCAGACATTCCTAACTCTGTTACCATTAAACGTGCAATACGTGTTGCTTGCTCAATATCATTATGTGCACCCGAACTAATATCACCAAAGAAAATTTCTTCAGCAACGCGTCCACCCATAAATCCAGAAATTGTAGCTTCTAATTGTTTCTTAGTTTGGAAGTATGTCTCCTCTTTTGGTGTCATTAAGTTATATCCACCAGCTTGTCCACGTGGAATAATAGTTACTTTTTGGACTTTATTTGCATCTTCCAATGTTAAACCAATAATTGAATGTCCTGCTTCGTGATATGCTACTAAGCGACGTTCACGTTCTGTATATTTTCTAGATTTCTTTGCTGGTCCACCCATTACACGGTCAACTGCTTCATCAATATCTTTCATTGTAATTACTTTATGTTCTTCACGTACGGCCAGTAATGCAGCCTCATTTAATACGTTTGCAAGTTCAGCCCCACTAAACCCTGGAGTTCTCTTAGCAACATTATCAAATTCTACATCCGGTGCGAATTTTTTGTTTCTTGCATGTACTTTTAAAATCTCTGCACGTGCATTTTTATCTGGATTTGATACCATAATTTGACGGTCAAAACGTCCTGGTCTAAGTAATGCTGGATCTAATACGTCAGCACGGTTTGTTGCTGCTAGGATAATTATTCCTTCATTTCCACTAAATCCATCCATTTCAACTAATAATTGGTTAAGTGTTTGTTCACGTTCATCGTGTCCTCCACCCATACCAGTTCCTCTTTGACGACCAACTGCATCAATTTCATCAATAAATATTAGACATGGTGCTGTTTGTTTGGCTTTTTTAAACATGTCACGTACACGACCTGCTCCTACCCCAACAAACATTTCTACGAATTCAGAACCTGAAATCGAGTAGAATGGCACACTAGCTTCACCTGATACAGCTCTTGCAAGTAATGTTTTACCTGTTCCCGGTGGCCCTACTAATAGAACCCCTCTTGGAATTTTGGCACCCATTTCTGCAAATTTTCTTGGATTCTTTAAGAAGTCAACTAACTCTGTTAATTCTTCTTTTTCTTCATCCATTCCTGCTACATCTTTAAATCTTGTATTTTGATTCTTTTCTAGCTTTGCTTTTGAATTACCAAATTCAAATGCTTTATTATTGCCACCACCATTTGACATAATTCTAAATAAGAAGAACATTCCGCCAAATAAAATTAAATATGGTATTAATGTCAATAATAAATCTGTAAACATATTTTGAGAATTTGCATTTACAATTGTTGTACTAATTCCCTTTTGATCTAGCAATGAAGTTAAACTATTAATCTCATTATCTGTTTTTGGGATAGTTGTCGTAAATACAACTTCTTTTTCTTTTGTTGGATCACTTTCATCAGGAATTGTATACGTCCCTTTAACACTTACTACAAGTGATTCAGGAGTGATTTCTACTGACTTAATATTTTGTTGTTCAATGATCTCCATAAACCCATCGTATTTTACTGTTTCTACCGTAGAAGTATTTAATAATGGCATTAAGATACTTACTATTAGTAGGATAATTAACCATGGTAATAATGTTTTAACTAATCCTTTTCTATTCTTCATATACGCTCCTTATTGATAACACTCTTCTTTTAATATACCTACATATGGTAGTTGACGATATTTCTCATCAAAATCTAATCCAAATCCAACTACAAATGCATTTGGAATATCAAAACCAACATAATCAGCTGTCATATCAAATACTCTACCTTCTTTTTTATCCAATAGTGTTACAATACGTACACTTTTAGCATCACGAGTAATTAACATCTCTTTAACATTTTTTAATGTTTTTCCTGTATCTAGTATATCTTCTACAATAAGTATGTTTTTTCCAACAATGTCTTCTTGTAAATCTTGCTTTACTACTAATGTTTTTGATTGTATACCTTCATAACTGCTTACCTTCATATAATCAAAAGTAACATCAGATTCTAAATGTTTTGATAATTCTACTATAAATGGCACTGAGCCTTTTAGTAATCCTACTAAAATGATTTCTTCACCTTTATAATCATCATCAATTTGTTTTGCAAGTTCTATACATCTATTTCTAATTTGTTCTTCTGTATACAGAATTTCTTTAATATCTTTATTCATATTTTCACTCCTTAACCCATTTATTTTAACACATATAGATTGGGTTTTGTATATAAATACTTAATATTTTTAGCTATATTGGGGATGAGTAATATTCTCCCATCACTAGCTACTACAATTGGCCAGTTAGCTCTTTGATATTTCGGTATTTTTCTATCAATAAATAAGCGACTTACCTTTTTACTACCACCACTTGTAACAATTACATCCCCTGGTTTAGCTGAACGTATTGTTATTGGTAAATCACTTTCTAAAACCTCGATCCCGCAATGCATTGGTCCTTCTTTTGATGTTTTAAAGTTAGGAGTAATTTCATAGATAATATCATTATATACAGTACAAAACACAATAGTACTTCTTTTTTGTAAAACATATATATTATCATATTCTTTTATGAACACATGATTAATTCCAAGCGTTATTTCAACATTTGGTTTACTACTTTGAATTTGTTTTTTGATTTCAAACAACAGGGACATAGATATATTTGGAGGATATACGTAAGGTTTAATTAAGCGATAAATAAGATCTATGTAGTCTGCCTCATTTATATTCGAAACGCAGAGATATCCTTTTTTATTATATACATCAATATATGTATCTATACTTTTTTGTCTTTCAATATATCTGATATTATGATTGGTTGCTTTTTGTAAAAGTTCTTTAATCTCAATTTGGGTCATTTTAGGTAATATTGTATTTCTGATATAGTCACGAGTAAAGTCATTTTCAAAGTTTGTATAATCTTCATGATACGGTACTTTGTTATCTTTACAGTATTTATATAAATCCTCTTTAGCCATCATAATAAACGGACGTTGTACAATCAAACCAAAAACTTCACTCGTTTCTTGAATTCCAATATATCCTTGAATGCGGTTATTTGTATACTGCATATAAATAGTTTCAATATGATCATTATAATGATGACCAAGAATAACTTCAGTGGCATTATACATGGTAGCTACTTCTTTATAAAATTGATATCTAATTTCTCTAGCATGCATTTGAAAATTACCTTGTTGATGTTTTTCATTAATTTCTTTTACATGACACGAAATATTTCTTTCCTTACAATACTGCTCAACTAATTGTTGATCAACACAACTATCATGACGATAATTATAATTTACATGACATACCACAATGTTGTATTTGTATTTAAATAACATATCAACTAATGCCATCGAATCAACACCACCCGAAACACCTACAACGTATGTTTTTGTTTTAACTAATATATTTGTTTTCATTTTATCACCGACACCATTATAACATAAAAAAATAAGCCTGGTGGCTTACTTTTCGATTATTTTACATACCAGAATTGTACAATCATCATTTTCTTCATTTTTAACACAATCCATTAATAATGTTGCGATTTCTTGTGCTGTCATTATATCAATTATATCTATTTGACGCTCAATGCTATTAATAAAATCATTTCCAACACCATCACTTGCTAGTATAATTACATCATCTATATAAACATCTAACTCTACTTTTGTAGTTGGAATATAACGGACAACACCGATTGGTAGTTCATCGCTTTCGATTAGTTGAACATTTTTATTTCTTATATGGAAACTTGTGTAACTTCCATACTTAATAAAAGTCGCTTTTTTCAAATGTTCATCGACACAACAAATATCCAAAGTTGTATAAATATCGCTATTGTTTTTTAATTTTAAAATTGTATTAATTGTATTAATTGCATGGTTAACATCAACACCATTTTTTATCAATCTTGAAAAAATATCAACTGCTAAACGACTTTCTTTATTTGCACTGTCTCCTTGTCCCATACCATCACTTATTAACCCAAAATAGTTTCCGTTATAATGAAAGAAACCAAAGCTATCGCCACACACATATTCATAAAATGCAGTTTGTTGTACTCCATATTGTACTACAAATGGTGTAACTTGCTTGAATACAACTGTATAGTATCCTAAGTATGGTACACTTTGATTAATATTATCCACCTCAATAGTTATATTGAAAAATGATTCAATGATTGGTTGTAGTTCTTCTTTAATAATTTGTTTTGTTGTTTGATGTATTCCTATTTCAATCTCAAGAGAGTTTCTATAATCTTCTTCAATACTTAAATATTTTACAGAAAACTGATAGGCCTCCAAATGATCTAATAAAAGTTTCCTTTTATCATATGTATTAACCACTTCATCTTTGAAGCTACTAAATACATCTGCTAAGATGCTAAACTCTGTTGATAAATCGTTTTTTAGATAATCAGCATTTTGTTTTTTGCTCATCGCATTTTGATAACTTGTATGATAGTCGTTAATGAATTCTACAAGCAACTTACTTTGATCACAATGTTTATCTATATATACAATATCATCTTCACCAAGATCATAACTAATTCCTTTGTACATTGTTCTTACAAGTCGGTTTACGCCTTTTTCTTGGTAATAACAAATTTGTTTTTTTGTGCACGTCGAACATAGATCTTCATATACATAGCCTGCATATTCACTAGCGGGTACCTGCTTGGTTGTTGTTTGAAATGCGACTACGAGTTGGTTAAATAATTGTGAAAAATTATCTGTTTTTCGTGCAAGAACATTTTTCATAGTTTCTTGTTTGAATGAAGTACTCATAATATTTTTACCTTTATTAAATGTAGGTGTAATTAGAAATAAAAAACCACTTGTGATAATCACAAAACTATGAAGATATAAATCATATGTAATAAAAAAAGGGAGAAAGGTATGGCTTATAATGTATACACTTGTAAACTTCCATTTATCGCTTGGTTTATAAATGAAATATATAAAACAAGGTAATAACATTGTAAGTACATCACTACGTAATTCATAGTTTTGGATTATCAATATGATAGAAATATATAATACGCAAGGTACGGTCAATGAAACTCCTAAATAAAATAAGCTTAATATAAGAAAGTAACGTATCAGTATTAATGAGTAAACAAAATTCACCTCAATAATAGATACTATACACAGTAAGCATATTATTGAAATACTCAACCAACGCCGATCAGTAAATGCATTTATATTCTTATGCATTATAAGTGGAATTAACGGCTCATATAAAAACAAGTGTACCCCTGTAATAATTGATGCTAGTGCAATATCGGTTATGTTATATGTGTATATCGAAAGATATAATACACATATGAGTAGAGTAACTATGTACAAAAATATAGGTTTAGTAATTTTTAGAATCGCTAATATTTGGATAATAATTCCAACACTAATTGCAACAACAAAGGTTAGCTGGTTATTTGTTGCAAATACGCTTATACTAAATATTGCTAAATAATATGTAATTATATACCGATAGCCACAATTGTAAGCAACTAATAATAATGGTATAACAAAGGGAATAGATGTCTCCATTACTGGCACTATTGCTAGTAGTATAGTTACTACATAGAACATCAAGAGAGATACATATTGCCTTTCTTTAGGGATTGTTTTATTTACTGTTAAGTCCATTTCCTTCACCTCGCATAATCCATTATATGTAATAAATCATGCATCTTTTGTCACTTCTTGCGACAAAAAGAAAAAACGCAATTACTTGCGTTTTCCGATATGAAGATGTGTTTTATTTGTTTGTTTTTGGTGAAAACTTATTTTTAATAACACCAAAAGCTGTCTTTGATTTCAATACTTTTTCCGGGCCTAAATAAGTTCTCATAACTCGTAAAACTTCTTTATTCTTTTTTGTTGCAAAAGAATACTTTCCGTTCCTCTTCGTTACGATTACAAATCTATTTATCCATTTATTAAAGTATACAGAAGCTGCAACATACTCAACTTCATTCCAAGGAATTTGGATAAAGTCTCTTAAATTTTTTTCATTATAATATTCAAATGCTTTATCTCCAATCATTACGTTACCGTAACTAGTCATTCCTAAATATGACGTTGCCTTTGCTGTTATATCAACTTTCTTGTTACACGATTGAACCAAAACTTCCACCACCTTCTATTTAATTAGTTATTAGAATAAACCAATAAATTTACCACCAATACCAACAAGGAATAATCCAATAATGATTAAGATTGGAGATACTTTCTTTTTAAGTAAGTATGCACATAATAAAGTTAATAATAACCCTAATAATCCTGGTGTTAATGAATCAATTTGTTGTTGTAAAGTAGCACCACTGTCTGGATTTACAATGATAGCATCAGAGAAACTAATGTTAACCCATCTTTGTACTAATCCACCAATGATGAACATCCCAAGTACAGATGCACCAGTTGTAATTTTACCAAGTAATCCACCTGATAAGTCTTTTGTAATTTGTGTTCCTAGGTTATAACCCATTTCTTGTGTATAGAAGATGAATCCCATACGAAGTGCATTCCATAATACGAAGAATAAGATTGGTCCTAAGATATTTCCACCAATTGCAAGACCAGCACCTAATGCCCCAATAATTGGACGTGCAGTAAACCAGAATACTGGATCCCCTACACCGGCAAGAGGTCCCATCATACCAACTTTAACCCCTTGAATCGCTGATTCTTCAACAGGAGCTCCGTTTGCTTTTTCTTCTTCTAAAGCTAACGTAACACCCATTACTGGAGCTGAAACGAATGGTTGAGTATTGTAGAACTCTAAATGTCTTTTTAATGCTGCAATTTGATCTTCTTTATTTGGATATAATTCTTTGATAGCTGGGATAATTGAATAACACCAACCACCATTTTGCATACGTTCATAGTTCCAAGATGCTTGAAGGAACTGATGACGGAACGCAACTTGATTTCTAACTTTTTTTGATAATTTAATTTTGTTTTCCATTTTCGTATTCCTCCCTTTCTTAGTACTCATCAATGATGTCGCCAATTGGGTCACCAGCTGAACCAGCTGAACCACCTGACTCTTTAAGTGCAAGATAGATTAATGCTAACGCAACACCGATTACACCTAATCCAATTAATGTGATTTCACCAATAATTGCTACGATGAATCCTAATGCGAAGAATGGCCATACATCTTTAGATGCCATTAAGTTAATAACCATTGCATACCCTACAGCGGCAACCATTCCACCACCGATAGCCATACCATCTACTAACCATGCTGGTAAAGATTGCATTGCTCCAGCAACTGTTTCTGGAGGTAAGAAGCATAATGCAGCAGCAGGAATTGCTACTTTAATTCCTTGCATAAATACTGCTAACCAATGATAAAATTCGATTCCTTTATAGTTTGCAGTTTTTGCTGCATTGTCCATACCATGAACTAAAGGAATTGCTAATGTACGTCCAGCCATTGATAAAGCTGTCCCTGCAACTGATACTGGTGTTGCGATTGCAATTGAAACTGTTACTGCATTAGCAATATTTGTTTCTCCACCTTCTAAAAGTAAAATCATAGCAATTGATGAACCAACTGATGCAAGTGCTGCATCTGGTGCGACCGCTGCTCCAATGTTTGCCCATCCAAGAGCTAACATTTGTAATGTACCACCTAAAATAATTCCGGCTTCTAAGTTTCCACTAACTAAACCCATTAATGTACAACATACGATTGGTTGATGAAATTGGAATTGGTCTAAGATAGATTCTACCCCAGCCAAAAATGCAACTAATACAACCAATACAACTGTTAATATTTCCATTTTTGTTTCTCCTCTACTTAATTATAGTAATTCTTTTGCTTTTTTAATAAGATCTTCAATTTTAAGAACACTTTCACTTGGTACTACTTGACCGTAGATACGTGCTCCTGTTGCAACTAGCGCTTCAATAGTTTCAAGGTCATTTTTGTCCATTGCTAATGCTCTAGAAACTACTGCTTTCCCTTCGCTATGAGCCATTGACCCTAAGCATACTTCAGGAAGTTTAACTCCTTTTTCGATACAATATAATGCATCTTGTGGTGTTTCAAATAACACCATCATTCTTGTTCCACCTAAACGTGGATCATTACTAATTTTTACTAATTGATCTAATGGTACAACGTGAACTGAAACACCTGGTGGCGCAGCTTGAATAACCATTGTTTTTCTTAATTCATCTTTAGATACTGAATCTGATGCAATTACGATACGTTGAGGTTGTTTATCTTTTGTCCAAGTTGTTGCAACTTGACCATGTAATAAACGAGTATCAACACGAGTGTACACATAATTGATTTTTCCATCTCCGCGTACTGTTCCCTCTGGGATTTTTGCACCTTTTGCTTTTGGTGCAGTTTTTTTAACTGGCATAACACTTTCTGGTAATGCCTTAACGCTTTCTTTTGCAAGTGGCACAATATGTTTTGCAATATCGTGTGCGCTTTCCATTGATAGACGTCCAGCATAAGCTTCAATTACCATTGGTAAATTAACTCCTGTTACTAACGCCCAATTGTCATGTCCTTCCATTACCATCGTTGCTTGGTTGAACGGTGTTCCACCCCACAAGTCTGCTAAAATAAGAACTTCCTCACTTTGAGATAAAGATGCTACAGCTGCTTCGATTTGAGCTTTAATATCTTCAGGACCTTTACTTGGCTCAAGAGTACATACACATACGTCTGCTTGTGCTCCAAAGATCATCTCTGCTGATTGGAAAATTCCTTTTGCAAAGTCTCCATGACTAGCAATAATAATTCCTACCATTTTTTAATTTCCCCTTTCATTAGTTTGTAAGAAGTTTCTTTTTTGTTCACTTTAACGTCTGCCTTCGTTTTTGTAAGCGTTTATAAAACTTCTATCCGTCTTCTATTATACAACATTTTTTACCTTTTTAGCAAACTATATTGTATAATTTTACAAAATAATTACCAAAAAATACCATACTTTTAACTATA
>CAYJEM010000049.1:12381-15248 GCA_964369175.1 uncultured Erysipelotrichales bacterium
GGATTTGTTACTTGTGCTTTTTCTAAACCTACTTTTGCTAATGAAAGTGCTATTACTGCTCCATCAATATCTTTTTGCAGTGCCCAATCCACACCTTTTTCTGTTAATTGAACGTTTGCATTGTCAAGCGCTGTTTTAAATGCCAACCAGCTTTCAGGTGTATAATCTGCTTCCTCTAGGATTATTGCTTCATTATATGCAACTTGTAACGCAGTTAAGTCTACATCACCTAACTCATTCATTGGTTGAGAAATATTTTCAATAATATTTTCACCTAAATATTTTCCTTTTTCAAATTCACTACCTTGAACACCTACAGATGCTGTACCGTTTTGGTATAACGTAATAAACTGTCTTGACCAACCAGTTCCTGTTTCGCCAGTTACAGGATCAGTACCACTACTAACTGGATTACCTACACCATTAATAATATAATTAAACTTTTGTAGCACTTTTCCATCATTTGCAAATGTTTGTGTACATGCATTTTCAATAATTACATTTTCTTTATTTGGTACTTCAATAGGATTATCTAATTGAATTTGTACCTCTGTTGAATCATATGTTGGTCCTGTATAAATAAATACATTATAAATACCTAACCCTACTGCATAATGATTATCTACATGATTAGAAACTTTATATGATGAATAACCATTTACAGTTCCTTTATGTGACATCCATGCTTCTTGAGAAATTGGATCATATGTTGCTTCATTTTGATAGAAGTATGTTTTTCCATGTTCACCATTCCATAATGTATTGTAACTTTGAAAATGTTCTACAAATAAACCATACATTGTCATATAATCACCATTAACAATTAACCCATGTGCTGATTCATTTCCATACCACTCAACACCAGCACCATGATCTGCTCTCCAAATCCAGAAATGATCACCAATAACATCATTTGTATTAATTTCTAATGCATTATCTGCTTTTGTAAGAACATCTGTTGTACCACCAATTCTAAAGAATAAGTCTTGTAAAACAGTTGGGTTTGTATCGTGACGTACATCTGTTTTTTGACTACCTACTTGTAATAAATATTCTGAATGAGCACCGGCATCAAATACTAATCCAGCTATAATTAACCCTCCGACATCTCCTGTAATCATTGCAGCTTGATCATTTGTTGGGATAATAGATGCGTATCCTGATCCTAAGATGATTGTATCTGGATTATTAACAACAATTGGTTCTTCTGCATAATAAATACCAGCTGTAAAGAATATATTTTTACCAGCTTCTAGTTGTGCATTAATTGTTGCTGCACTGTCGCCTTCTTTTGCGATAAAAAATTCATCAATTGAGATTGATTCGCCTTTACCCATATCACCGGTTTCATGATTCCATGACGTACCACTTGTATTTTCTTCAATACTTGGCACAAATACTTTATATTCACCTTCATCTAAGTATAAGAATGGTTTTTCGCTTATTTTTTCAGTACTATCAATCATTGTAAATACTTGTTGATCTCCTGAAGCACCTGGAATTGACCAATTCGAATATCCTTCTTCGCTAACTAGCAAGTTTGCATTACTTTCATTTAATGCATTAGCTGAATTAGGTGCCTCCACTCCTTGGTAGAAGTTATTTAGTGTAGTTCCAAAGATATCTCCAGTAACTGTTGAATTTCTTGTGTAGAACTGTTGACCTGAATGTGTTCCAGCACTTGCTGCAATATAACTATCTGCAACATATCCACCACTTGCCCATCCATAATTCCAGTCATATGAAATATTTCTTTCACTATAAATACGACGTAACGGTGCAGCTTGAGCAACTCCCCAGTTTAAATCATCTGGTCTCCATGAACCATTTTGTGCCTTCCCTTGTTCGTTTCCTGTATTATATACAGCTACATTCTCTGTTGAACGCCAAAAGTTACATGTAGCATTATTTCCGTCTCCACCTAATTCACCTTCAGGCAAATATGCTGGAATTGCAATGTTATTTAATTTTACATCTGTTGGCAATTTACCTAATCCTGCAAATTGTGTATAGTATCCCAAGTTCATAACACTTGTTTCTGTATAATCACCAGGTTTGAAATAAATACTAAAACGTAATTCATTAAATTGAGCATCATTATCAAAATCATTTTGTAATGTAAATACATCACTCATCACTTTATCGATATTTTCAGTAGTGTCTGTAGGTGCAATAAAGATTGTGTTTTCCCCAAACATTTCTGTTTCAAGTGAAGTGAATTCATCAGAAATATTTGATTCTCCATTTTCATTAATTGCTACTACTTTATAATAATTTTCATATTTCGATGAATTATCAATACCTGTATGTACATAACTTGTATTCGTAACTACTTCTGTATTTAACTTTACATAGTCTGCGTATGCACTAGGAGCATGATAAATATCATATCCAGTTGCACCTTCTACACTATCAAATGTAACCGTTATATCCGTACCACTATATGTAGAAGATAGATTTGTTGGTTGTATTGGGCGAGCTCCATTCAATGTTTGAACAGTAACTGGGGCACTTGTTGCATAAGGTGCATCTCCATTTACTGTAAGGACAGTAATATCATATGTTGTTCCTGCAGTTAATCCATCTAAAGTAATTGATGTATCTGTTATTTCAGTACTTTTTATTACTGGTAATCCAGTTCCTACAGTCGGTGTAGCAACTACTTGATACCCTGAATAAAGAGATGATTCCACCTTTGTCCAACTAACTGTTAATTTATCGTTTTCAACACTAGATGTTGTGATATTTGTTACTTTTTTAGGTGCAGTAACAGCATGCACGATAATTTTAGACTCTGGTGTGACTACTGTACTTCCAGTTTCAACTAATTTGTTACCTACTAGTGCAAATACATTCCCGTTGATTGG
>CAYJEM010000050.1:0-15213 GCA_964369175.1 uncultured Erysipelotrichales bacterium
TACTACCACCACCTGCGATAGTAATTGAATATTTCTTTTCCATGTTCTCTCTCCTTCTAGCTACTTACATCCTAGCACTCCATTTTTGTATTTTCAATACATGGTCAAAACTCTGTTACAAGACAACATACTTAATTATTTTGTACATCAAGTGTGAAATTTCACACTATTTTTTTATATTTTAATAATAGCCTATAAATGAAAAATATCACTGGTAAAAAATAAATAGAAGTAAGCAAAAACAGAATATTTGGTGCTATATTTTCAAATAGAAAACCATATATAATTTGAAAAATTGGCTCAAAAAAGCCCATACAAAGGGTAAATATTGACATTACTTTGCCTAGAATATTTTGTGGGCTGCTTTGTTGAATACTAACATTTTTAATAATATATAATATCCCCATAATGATATTAATAAAGAAGAAACAAATTGCTAGGGTTATGAAGATAATTAATTTACTGTCAATTGATAATGCCAGTGATGATAGTAGCAAGAAACCTACGATGAGTAAGTAATATATATAAATGTCATTTATGGTAAATCGCTTATGAAATACAAAGACTATAATACCAGCAAAAAAACTTCCTAAACTTATTATTCCACTAATAATTCCATAAGCTGTTGATGATAATTGTAAATATATATTTATAATGTATGGTATTGCAACAATGTTTAATGCTACGACTGCACTTACAATAATCGATCCAATAAATATTATTTTTGTTAGTGGTTCTGTTTTTAAAAAAAGTAGAGCACTTTTCATCGAAGTATTGTCATGGTCATCTATGGTATGTTTTTTTATCTTAATGAAACACTCTAAAAAAGCAGATAAAACAAAGAAAATGCCACAAATCAAAATTACTATATGAATTGGATAAAGTGCATATATAATACCAGATATCATTGGTGACAATATTCGTGATACTGCATTGATTTGACTGACAAGTGATGTCGCTCTAGTAATCTCTTTTTTTTCAACAAGAAGTGGTAATGCCGATACAACACTTGGGTAATACAATGCTTGAACAGATGAAAAAAGCACTTTTAAAACAACTACAACAAATACGTTTATATCAAAAAAATAACTACCTAGTAAAACTAGTCCAGTGACAAAATCAAGTACAACCATAATATTTCTTTGATTATACTTATCTGCAAGTATGCCACCGATTGGTGCAAACAGTGCCCATGGTATTATACTAATGGCAGTAACAATTCCAAATATTGTTGCTGACTTTGTTGTTTCTAAAATATATAGTCCTAGCATAAATGACAAACTTGTACCTGTAATTATAGAAACAATTTGTCCTCCTATCATAATCAAAAAATTCTTTCTACGCATTTTTACATCTCCTTGGTTGTATTGTTATATATATAGTATAGTGTTACAATATATATAACAATAGTCAATTTATAGACATCTGTTCATTAAAATACGAAGGAGATAATATTGTGCAAGACCGTAGAATCATGAAAACAAAAAATAGTATTAAAAAAACATTTTTAGCACTTATTGAAAAAAAACCATTAGAAAAAATAACTGTGCTTGAAGTATGTAAAATTGCTGATATTGGTAGAGGAACATTTTATTTACATTACCATGATATATATGATTTATACCAACAATTAGAAAATGAAGTACTAGATATTTTTTCAATAAATATTAGTAATAATAAGTATACTCTTGAACAAAAAATCGAGTATATCGTTGGATATTATCTTGAAAACAAGTCATTAGTTTTAGCAATAATATCTACAAATCGTTGGATTAATATTATCAAAAACATCTTTCAAAAGGATATTTTGGAAGCGTATTATGATAGTCATGATAGTTACAATAATATTGAATCACATTTTATTGCCTATGGACTTTGTGGAGTAATTGAAGAAACAATAAAAAATACGATTATTATAGATAAGGATGAACTTACCCTAATAATCGTAACAATTATCAATAAATTTATTGCTGGATATCATTTACAACCAAACGCTAAAATTAATTAATAACTAGTATTTTTACTAACTTGTAATCTGGACTTAAACTTTCACTTGATGTTAGTGTCATATCACGATTAGATATATCATACTTATAACTTATTGGTTTTGTATTTCCTTCTAGAGTAACACTAATTGCCCCAGACGATCTTTCGCTGTGGATATACGTATATGTTCCCAGTGTAGCATCTGTATCTCCAATTTTAAAACTACAATTACCATCATCAGCAAATATCCACTGAACAGACACGCCATCATTAGTTTCTCCACCCCATTCACCCGATATGCTAGATACTGTACTACATCCACTAACCATCACAATAAACACTATTAAAACAAATGTTATAAAACATCTTTTTCCTATTTTCATCATCACGCCACCTCTTTTGTATTTTCAAAGAAACATATAATTTATTCATCACAAATTATAACATATTATTTTTTAAAACTACAATATGATGATAATAATGTCGACAAAAAAGTACAACTTTTGTTGTACCTTTTACTTATCTTCTATTGTTAATATTCCTGGGTTATAATTAGCCATTGGTTGTAATTTATGCATATTAATCTTACGTAAATAATCTATGCGTTTTTTTATTTCTAAATCATCACATTTACCTTCACGAATATACATATCTAACATTTCATAACTGAATCCTAAATTTTCTTCATCACTTTTTCCACATAATCCATCAATTGGTGTCTTTTCAACTAAATCAATAGGTACGCCTAAGTATCTACCTATTGCTTTTACTTCAGTAACTGTCAAGTTCATAAGTAAAGAAAAGTCTCCAGCTCCATCACCAAATTTCGTTGCATATCCAACCCAATCTTCTGATAAATTACATGTATTTACTACTCTTGCACCGACTGTTCCAGCTACTCCATATAACACACTCATACGTATTCTAGCAGGTGTGTTAAATGTTGAAACTGTTGTTAGCTCATCATATCCTAATGCTTGAACACCTTTTTCTAGTCCGGTCATTAGTGCCGTAGCAGTATCTTTAATATTAATTGTAACATGTTCAATCCCAAGATGCTCGGCAATCTTTTGACTACAATCAATATCAAACTGATTACCCTGAGGCATTAGTACACCGACCACACGCTCTTTCCCTAGTGCTTTTACTAATAGTGTAGCAGCAATTGAACTATCTTTACCACCTGATAACCCTACTACTGCTTTTGTACTATTGCCAGCACTTTCAAAGTATTCTTGTATCCATACCACTAATTCATTTGTAACTTTTTCTACATCAAAAATTTGTTTTTCCATATACACTCTCCATTTTAATATATCAAAATCTAAAATTTTCTTTCAACTAATAATACCATATTTAGATACTATCAAAAAGCATAAACTTAATCCAATTTTTCTAAAAAGCTATGATATAGTTCTATTGTTCTTTCACTAGAGTTAGTATTTACAAGTACATTGCTCTCATCCTTGTTTTTAATAATTATATATGGCTCTACTGCTCTCATCAAATATACTTCACTAGTACCATAACCTTCAACATTATAGCTACCAGTAATTACTCTATTTGTTGCTCCACCAACTTTTTTAGACATATCTGGTAAGGTATCAATAATATCAATACTATCAATATTATCATATGCAATCTGATACGTACTACTTCCAAATGTAATGACTGCTTCGTTTGCATTTATCTCAACATCCACGCTACTAATATCATAAGGTAAAGATATGGCAGTATTAAAAATAAGTACAAATATGACAATAAACAAACCAATTCCATAATAGATTTTTCCTTTTAAAGTAGCAATATTTATTGTTGAACCTACACCGATACGTTTGTCTACCCATACTTTTGGATCATATGGATTATTATAAAATCCATATTTCCAAAATTGATCATAATTTTTAACTATTATATTTTTATTATCGACTAGTAAATTAATATCTGTTTGAATTGCTTTTTTTGTATGAAACAATATCCATAATGAAACAGTTGATGTATACACAACTGTTATTAAAATAAAAAGTATAAATAAATCCAACAATGATGTAACTAATGCAACTAGAAAAAGGATAAACAGACTATAACAAAGTATAACCCATGCACTTGACCACTTACTATAACACGACTTATTTAAAGCCATGTTAATTTCTACATCATCACTGTATACTTTAGAACGAGTATTTTTTGTAACGATATATCCAAAAACACTAACACAATATCCTGATATAATTTCAACTAATAATACAACAAAATAAAGCAAATCAAAGTTATAATAACTTATTGCTAGTAAAAGAATGAAAATTGGAATTGGGTACAATAACCAATCTATTTTAAGTAGATAACTATCTTTTAAGCGTGATACTGTTGTATCAATTACAATTGTATATTCATCAACTTTATTCCAATGATGCTCTTCATTAATAGATTGTAGCTTATCACTACTTTTTTGTAGTGTGATAACAAAAAGAACATATGGTATAAGAATACTAAATAATACCCATGGAAAAAATAATGAAATATAAGTTAAGGCAAGTAATCCTAAAACTTGCCATAAAATACCAATTAGTAATACTTTTAAACAATTACTTTTATATTCTTTTAAGATCATTCGAACTGCTTCATTATCAATATTTTCAATGTTGAAATGACAGTTTAATAATATGCCATCATTTCCTCTAGTAAGACTTTGATATCCATAATACATCCCGACGATAATACATAAATTTATTACTACACCAATATAAACAATCATAATTATACCCCCTATAATGACAACTCTTTAATTATTTGATTACAGTATCCTAGAATTTCATCTTTTGATAAGCCACATATTTTTGCTTCAATAAGTAGTAATTTTAATTCTGTTTCGCTTTTTGTTGCAAAGTATTCTTTGTTTATTTTGTCCTGTTTAATATTTACTACAACACCACTACGGCGATTTGAAACAACAAAACCTTCATTTTGAAGTAATGTATAAGCTTTACTAACAGTCATATTATTTATGCCAATTTCACTTGCAAGTTGCCTTACTGTTGGTAATTGCTCACCATAATTTAGTTTACCAGTACCAATTGCTACTACGATTTGATTTCGTAATTGTACATATATTGGTATTGAACTTTTCATATCTATATTTATAATCATATTTACACCACCTTTGTATTATACATTGTAATACAAAATATTATATTACACAATGTATATAATAAAAAAACTCCCTAAGGAGTCTATTTAAACCATAAATCGAGTTCTCTTTTTGCGCTATCTTCACTATCTGAAGCATGAATAAGATTTAATAAAACACGATGTTCAAAGTTTGCAAGTTCATACGAGTCATGGCTAAACATACCACGAATACTGTCTTTATCTGCCTCTATTGGTTGCGTTGCTCCAACAAGTACTCTAAATTCTTTAATACAATCACCGTTCGGTTTACTAACTATCATTTTAATTACTCTTTTTCCAACAAAGTGTTCAATGACTTCATCTTTAAATTCGTCTCCAAGTCTTGCAATGACTTCTTCATAATGCTTTAAAATTAACTCTTCATCAACAATCATATCTTCTTTGGTTTCAATCGTAAATCCATGTTGGATAATTTGATCAATTACAGCTTCTGTCAACTCTTGTTGTATACACTCTGGTTTTAACATTACAAATGATTTATTCATAATAGTTATCCTCCTCTCTTTTTTTATTATACACACATATACAATAAAAGATATATAATTTAGCTAAATTTTGTAAGCCATTACATCGATTTTGATAAAAAAAGAGAGTTTTATACTCTCCTCATACTATAAATTACTATATCCCATTAAATGAATATCAACTTCTCTTGCAACATTACGCCCCTCTTTTAAAGCCCAAACTATTAAACTTTGTCCTCGACGCATATCACCTGCAACAAAAATATTATTTACATTTGTATTAAAATTTGTGTCTTTTACATTACCTCTATTATCAACAGCAACACCAAAAGTGTCAATTGTATACTGCTCGCTACCAATAAATCCGGCAGCAATAAATACAGCATCAGCTTCAACTTCAAATGTTTCTCCTGATGGTTGCATCATAACTTTTCCATTACTTACAATAGGTGATAATTTCGATATTATTGCCCCAGTTACATTACCATTTGCATCTTTTGTAAACTCCTGAACTGTTGTTTGGAAAATACGTGGATCATTTCCAAATTTAGCGATTGCCTCAACTTGTCCATAATCTGTTTTTAATACTAGTGGCCATTGAGGCCATGCATTTTCCTTTGTACGATGAATCGGTAGTTTTGGCATCATTTCAAGCTGTACTACTTCCTTACACCCTTGACGAATCGCCACCCCTACACAGTCATTACCAGTATCTCCACCACCAATAACTAACACCTTTTTATCTTTTGTATTAATTGCTTTTCCATCTTCTAAATTAGAATCTAGTAAACTTTTTGTCACACTCTTTAAGTAATCAACAGCAAAGTAAATACCTTTTGCTTCTCTACCTGCCACTTGGATATCGCGTGCTTTACTCGCTCCACAACATAATACTACTGCATCATATTTTTGTGCTAACTCATCACCAGATATATCTTTTCCAATATCACAATTTGTAACAAATTCAATACCTTCTTCTTTCATGATATTAATACGACGATCTATTGTCCATTTTTCGATTTTCATATTAGGTATACCATACATCAATAAGCCACCAACACGGTCACTTCTTTCATATACAGTCACTAAGTGGCCTCTTCTATTTAACCACTCGGCAGTTGCTAGTCCAGCTGGTCCACTTCCCACTATTGCAACCGTTTTCCCACTACGTACTTTTGGTGGCATTGCCTTAATATATCCTTTTGCATATGCTTCTTCAATAATTGCATATTCATTTTCTCTAACAGTTACCGAGTCACCGCTAGTAAGACCACACGTACATGCTGCCTCACATGGTGCAGGACACGCTCTAGATGTAAACTCTGGAAAACGATTTGTTGCACTCAATCTACGATATGCAAGTTCATAGTTTCCTTTATAGATTAAATCATTCCATTCAGGAATCAAGTTATTTAGTGGACATCCACTTGTCATACCAGCAATGATACTACCATTTTGACAAAATGGTACCCCACAATCCATACAACGAGAAGCTTGTTGCATTTGCTCTTCTTTTGAAATCGCAATATGAAATTCATCAAAGTTTGAAATTCTATCTAATGGTGCAATCGTTTTACTTGTTAAACGTGCGTAATCTAAAAATCCAGTTATTTTACCCATCTCTATCTCCTACTTTCCATTTTTAATTGCATAAAATGCTTCAATTTGTGCTTCTTCATTTGTTAATCCTTTTGCTTCATTTTGTTTTATAAGGTTTAACATATGTTTATAGTCGTATGGGAATACTTTTTTAAATTTTGGTAAATATTCTTCAAAATTATTTAAAATATCTTTTCCTTTTTGACTTCCTGTTTTGCTTACGTGCTCTTCAATTAATGATTTTAAAACAGCACTATCTTCATCATTTTCAATAGATGATAACTCTACCATTGCTTTATTAACATTTTGATAGAAATTAGATTTTTCATCAAGAACATATGCGATTCCACCAGACATTCCAGCAGCAAAGTTTTTCCCAGTTGTACCAAGTACTGCGACAATACCACCTGTCATATATTCACAACCATGATCACCCACACCTTCAACAACAGCATGAACACCAGAGTTACGTACAGCAAATCTTTCACCAGCAACACCTGCAGCAAATAGTTTTCCACCAGTTGCTCCATACAATGAAACATTACCAATTAAGATATTTTCGCTATGTTTATAGGTTGCTTTATCGCTTGGATAAACAATTATTTCTCCTCCAGATAACCCTTTACCTGTATAGTCATTACAATCACCAACAAGTTCTAATGTTAACCCTTTAGGAATAAATGCTCCAAAACTTTGTCCCCCACTACCAATACATTTTACTTTGTACATACTTTCATCTAAGGTATTGCGATAACGCTTCGTTATTTCACTTCCAAAAATCGTACCTGTAGAACGGTCTAGATTATTTACTTCAATTTCCATCGAAGCAGGCTCTTTTTTATCTAAAGCATCTATGAATGTTGGTAAGATATTTTTCATATCAACCGTTGATTCTAATTCAAAATCATACCCATCTGCTTTATTATAATAGATATTTGTATTTGTGTTTTCTGGATTATGTAACAATGCACTTACATCTACCTTACTTCCACGTTTGCTTGTAATATTTTGACGTTTCTTTAATAAGTCTGTTCTACCAACAAGTTCTTCTATCGTTCGAATACCTAGCTTTGCCATATACTCTCGAAGTGACTCAGCCATATATAACATAAAGTTTTCAACATACTCAGGTTTTCCAATAAAGCGTTCACGTAATTTTGGATTTTGCGTTGCAATACCCATTGGGCATGTATCTAAATTACATACACGCATCATAACACACCCTAGAGCAACAAGTGGTCCTGTTGCAAATGAGAATCGTTCAGCACCTAGCATTGCTGCAATTGCGATTTCACGACCTGACATAAGTTTACTATCTGTTTCTAGTTGTACTCGACTACGTAACCCATTCATAATTAGGGTTTGATGAGTTTCAGCAACACCTAATTCAAATGGTAATCCGGCATGGTGAATCGAAGCAGTCGGAGCTGAACCTGTACCACCATCATACCCACTGATTGTTATGTGACCTGCTCCAGCTTTTGCAACCCCAGCAGCAATTGTTCCAACACCAGCCTCACTAACTAATTTTACTGAAATTTCAGCATCACGATTAGCATTTTTTAAATCATAAATTAATTGTGCTAAATCCTCTATTGAGTAAATATCATGATGTGGTGGTGGTGAAATTAAACCAACACCTGGTGTTGAATAACGAGTTTTAGCTACCCATGGATATACTTTTGTTCCTGGAAGATGACCACCTTCACCTGGTTTTGCACCTTGAGCAACTTTTATTTGTATTTCTTTAGCACTTACTAAATATGTACTTGTTACTCCAAAACGAGCAGATGCTACTTGTTTTACCGCACTATTACGATCTAATCCATCACTACCTACTTGATGACGCGCTTCATCTTCTCCACCTTCACCAGTATTACTTTTAGCACCTAAGTTATTCATAGCGATTGCAAGTGCTTCATGTGCTTCTTTCGATAGTGAACCATAACTCATTGGACCAGTACTAAAGCGTTTTACAATTTCTCTTGCACTTTCAACTTCATTAATATCAATACCACCATCTACTGGATATTCAAAATCCAATAAATTACGTAAATGATAAAGACTTTCATTTTCATATAATTTTTCTTCATATTCTCTAAATAACTCATAGTTACTTGTTTGTACTGCTTGTTGTAATAAATGAATAGTTGCGGGGTTATATAAATGTTGTTCTTTACCACTACGCATTTTTAGAGACCCTATACTATCCAATCCTTCATAAGTATCTAATCCTAATGGATCAAAGGCATTTCGATGATGTGTTTCTACATCTTCTTGAATACAATCTAACCCAATACCACCAACACGGCTTGTTGTTCCAGTGAAGTATACATCGATAACTTCTTTAGAAATTCCAATACATTCAAAGATTTGACTTCCTTGGTAACTTTGAATTGTTGAAATACCCATCTTTGAAGCAATCTTTACAATACCATCTAAAATTGCAGTATTATAGTCTTCAACTGCTGCATAGTAATCTTTATTTAACAATCCAGTTGTTTGAAGCATACGAATTGATTCGTGTGCGATATATGGATTAATAGCACTTGCACCATAACCAAGTAATGTTGCAAATTGATGAACTTCTCTTGGTTCTCCACTTTCTAAAACAATTGATACTGCTGATCTTTTTCTAGTACGAACTAAATGTTTTGATACACCAGAGACTGCAAGTAATGAAGGTATTGCCACGTTACACTCATCTACACCACGATCTGATAATATAATAATATTAGCTCCATTATGGTAAGCTTTATCAACTTCTACAAATAATCTATCTAATGCTTCCTTTAGACTTGTACCTTTATAATATAATATAGATATTGTTGCAACCTGTAATCCAGGTTTATCTAAAGATTTTATTTTTAATAAGTCAGTTTGACTTAGAATTGGATTTTTCACTTTTAAAACACGACAATTTTCAGAAGTTTCTTCAAGTAAATTACCTTTTGAACCAATATACACAGTTGTATCAGTAACAATTTTTTCACGAATTGCATCAATTGGTGGATTTGTAACTTGAGCAAACTTTTGTTTGAAATAATTAAATAATGGTTGATTATTTGTACTTAATACAGCAAGCGGAGTATCGTTACCCATCGCTCCATGTGGTTCATTACCTTTTGTAGCCATTGATAGTAATGCCTCATGAACTTCTTCATATTTATAGCCAAATGCTTTTTGCATAGAAATCAATTCACTATTTGTATATGTAGGTATAGCTACATTTGGGATTTTTAAATCTTGTAAAGTAACTAAACTCTTGTCTAACCATTCACCATAAGGTTTCTTTGATGCATAGGTTTCTTTTACTTGTTCATCATCAATTAATTCACCTTTTACTAAATCAACAAGCAACATCTTTCCAGGACGTAATCGTTCTTTACAAGCAATATTTGATTCTTCTACATCTAATACACCAACTTCACTTGATAATATTAATTTACCATCTTTGGTTACATAATAACGACTTGGACGTAATCCATTTCTATCTAATACTGCACCCATTACATCTCCATCAGAGAACAAAATTGCAGCTGGACCATCCCATGGCTCTAACATAGTTGCATAATATTGATAAAAGTCTTTTTTTGTTCGACTCATGTTTCCATCATTTGCCCATGGCTCAGGAATTGTTGCCATTACTGATAATGGTAATTCCATACCATTCATTACCATAAATTCTAAAGCATTATCTAGCATTGCACTATCAGAACCGTCACGGTTAATAATTGGCATAACTTTTGTAATATCGTCTTTTAAAAATGGACTAGATACAGTTTCTTCTCTTGCTAACATTAAATCCGCATTTCCTTGAATCGTATTAATTTCACCATTATGACAAATAAAACGATTTGGATGAGCACGCATCCAACTTGGCATTGTATTCGTTGAAAAACGACTATGTACTAACCCAATTGCAGATGTATAATCATTATCTTGTAAATCTAGATAAAATTCGCGTAATTGTTGTACTAAAAACATTCCTTTATATACAATTGTACGACTTGAAAGACTACATACATATGTTTCATTACTATTTCCTTGTTCAAAAATACGACGAACAACATATAACATTCTATCGAAATCAATCCCTTGATTAATCGTTTTTGGTTTCTTTATAAAACATTGCCAAATTGATGGCATACAATCTAGTGCTTGCTTTCCAAGTACGGTTTCATCAGTCGGTACTTTACGCCATCCTAAAAATTCTAAACCTTCTTTTTTTAGTACTATTTCAAAATGACGCATCGTTTGATTACGAATATTTTCATCTTGTGGTAAAAAGAACATCCCTATACCATAATCTCTTTCATTTCCAATTTCAAAATTAGTACATACTTTTGAAAAGAATGTATGACTAATTTGAACTAAAATACCAACACCATCACCAGTTTTTCCTGCTGCATCTTTACCAGCACGATGCTCAAGTTGCTCTACTATTGTTAAAGCATCACATACTGTTTGATGCGTTTTGTGTCCATTAATATCTACAACAGCACCGATACCACAGTTATCATGTTCAAATTTAGAATCATATAATCCTATTGGTTGTTTTTTATGTGTAAAATTTTCCATCGTATACCCCCTATTTAAATAGACTTTATCTCTATTAGTTCGTTATAGTATACAATACATTTTTAACACTTTCAATAAGTAATTAATATTTTTTATCATAATTAGAACTTTTTATTATAAATCAAAACAACAATAAAAGCTAACCGACCTAGTTAGCTTCTTTAGCAAGCTCATCAATTGTTTTATGTGCTAATAATTCAAAGTGTTGAATGATCATTTGATACTGATTTTTTGTTTCAATAGAAACTTCCTTGTACCTTCTTTCAACGTCTTCAATGCGTTTTTGATAACCTATATATTCTGTTGTACAAACCATATCACATAATTGTATTAACATATCATATTCATCGTATTCTAGCGACTCCATAATTCCTATAAATTCCTCGTATTCAGCATTAGTTATATCACATTTACCTAGATATTCACTTCGATCTTTTCTCGTATATGTATGACTAATACAAACTTTAGCAACCAACTCATACCCTAGACTTTTCATATAGTGATAACCATCATACATATGGGCCATTGCAGTATGTCCCCTGCTTCGTCCAATATCATGCATTAACCCAAGTACATATGCTTTATCGCTATCCATATTACACGCTGTAGCGATCGTACTTGCAAGCGTTGCAACAACCTTGCAATGTTCAACCCAATCTCCAGGATTTGACAGTCTACCTTTTTCTAATATTTTATTTGCTTCTTCAACTGATGGATACATTTTTTTCTATTTCCTTTCATAGTCTAATGATTATTTTCTTTAGTATACTCTCTTTATAAAAAAAAGAAAACCATACTTACATTATAAGTACGGTTCTATTCCTAAATGTTCTTTTTACCAACAATAATTCTACCTGTAGTCTTAATAGTAAAATTACCACAAGTAATTGGTATAAAAATTGAATCAGTTTTATGAACTACAATTTCTTTTCCTTCATGAATAAGTGTTGCATCAGCATCTAAAAAAGCAATTGTCATAAAGGTTTTGTTATTTGTGTCGAATACGAATTCATTTTTAATATCATATAATTCACAAATAAAATCCGGACATCTAGCAAGCTCTTTTTTCATTGTTTCTTTAATATCAACAACCGGCGACGATATTACTTTTGTTTGTTTACTTAAATCTACCACATCAAAGCTTTTATCAACATGTAACTCTCTTTTATTACCAGATGCATCAACTCGATTGAAGTCATAAAAGCGATATGTTGTATTTGAATTGCCACCAACTTCATAAGCAAAAATGTTTGCCCCTAAAGCATGAATCATCGTTGCATCAATAAACACAAAATCACCTTTTTTAACAGGATGTTTGATTACATACTGTTCTAATGTTCCATCAAGTACTGCTGCTTTAATCTTTTCTTTATCATCAATTGTAGTTCCAGCAATAAGCGTAGCTCCTGGCGCTGCATCAATAATATACCAACATTCCGTTTTACCATTATCGTTTTCATGCATTCTAGCATACTCATCACCAGGATGAACTTGAATAGATAAACTATCAACCGTATCCAAATATCCAGCGCGTAACATTTGATCAATTGTAAAATCACCAATTGTTTCTTCTTTATACGTATTAATAAACTCTAAGAAATTCATTCCTTTATATTGTTCATTTAAAACCATATTTTGCATATGAGGATGGGCACTAATCTCCCAACTTGCACCATATTCTTTGCAATCAACATTACGTAAATCTGTTAAAGTATGTCCTGCCCAAATCGTTTTATCATAAGCTGGGGTTAAACGTATTGGTTCCATTTTCTATCTCCCAAAGTCTGCAATAATTCTTGCAATATCATCTTCAAACGTTGTTAAATTTACACCTGCTGCTTTAATCTTTGTATTATCTAAACGATAATCACGTCGACGATCTGCGTAGCGTTCATGGTCAGGTAAAATATAACTAGCAATATCTTCTTCACTATATCCAAATTCTTTTGCGATATATTTGGCTGCATCATATGTGCTTTGATTATTTACACTTGATAAGTGGTATACTCCTGATTCCATTGTAATAATTGTATTGAAATAATCTGCAACATGTTGAGCATAAGTCATTCCACGCACTTCGTTTACAGTAAACTTAGTTGGTGTCTTTGACTTTAATGCTGCAAGAGTATTTCCAACAATATTCGCACTTGCTTTTACTCTAGGCATTGCTAGTCCCATTAACCATGAAAAACGTAAAATAATATAATCTTCTAAGTTTTCACGAATATATAAGTCTGCTTCTGCTTTTTGAATACCATATTTCGATACAGATTCTAATTTTGCTTCTTCCTTGAATGGACCTTTTACAGTTTTACCATTAAAACATTGCTCTGTTGAAAAGAAAACCATACGCTTCCCTTTAGCTTTACATACATCAGCAATCATGTTTGTTGATACCGTATTAATATTTCTAGTTAACTCTGGTTGCTCTTCACAAATTTGAGTAACTGCAAGACCTGCAGTATGAACGACAATATCAAAATCTGTCTTTTCAAAATAATCTTTTACTGCATCTGGATTCGAAAAATCCAAATCTTCTTTATCAATACTAATATATTCATGTTCTGTGTTATACATTTGAATAAGTGATGCTACATAACCATTTGCTCCAGTAATAAGTACTTTCATAATCTCTCTCCTTAGCTATTTTATTGTTTATATTATAACATAAACATTACATAAGTCAATGTAGTGTAATTATATCATTACAATTATAATATAGTATTGATTTATACTTTACACATCCGTATAATAAAATAAGATAAACAATATTGAACAATTTATCAATAAAAATTAAATAATATTTAAGCCTATGTCTTGGTATTATATCTAAAGGAGAAACTCATGAATAAAGAAATTATAGAATCAGCACTGCATGAAGAAGCAAAGTATGTATTTACACAGTTTAATGCTAAAATGGCATTAGAAATGGGAAATTTTATTGCTAATAAAGCAATAAATGAACAATTACAATTATGTTGTGAAATCTTTGTAAATGGAAGATTAATGTTCCACTTTGTATCAGATTCATGCAACCCTGATAACGATAACTGGTTACGTAAAAAACGCAATACCGTATTAATGTTTCATCATTCATCAAAATACACTAGAGGTAAATTTGATGGTGATACATTTGCCTTCACTCAAAAATTTGGAATTAGCCCTGCTGAATATACAGCATATGAAGGTGGTTTCCCGATTACTGTAAAAGGTGCTGGGGTGATTGGTGCCCTTTGTGTAAGTGGTTTAGCACAAGAACAAGATCATCAACTTGCTATTGATGCTATTAAACTTGTAACAGGAATTGAATAATATGTAAAAAGGGTGAAAATTTTTCACCCTTTCCTAAATTCAAATCTCAAGCGCACCACCTAGGTGTGCTTTTTTGATATAA
>CAYJEM010000051.1:0-14982 GCA_964369175.1 uncultured Erysipelotrichales bacterium
TGTACCAACAGATTTATCAATGTATACAACGGAATCAACAAATGCACTGAACATAGCAATTAGTGCGGTAATAGCAGGGAAAACAGTTGATGAGCAAAGTATTGTCGATGGATACGCAACAGCAATTGAAACTGCGTTATCTAATTTACAATATAAAGATGCCGACTATACTAAAATTAATGAATTACTTGGAACTATTGAAAATACTGATCTAGATCGTTA
Source organism: uncultured Erysipelotrichales bacterium (assembly GCA_964369175.1). Taxonomy (GTDB): domain Bacteria; phylum Bacillota_I; class Bacilli_A; order Erysipelotrichales; family Coprobacillaceae; genus Tannockella. Next base: position 223 of record CAYJEM010000051.1, read on the forward strand.
CATGAATGTAGACCAATTAAAAATTGCTATTAGTGAAATTGACTTTGGAAAAAATATTACAGAACAAACGATAGTAGATGCAAAGTTAGCTCAATTAAATGACTTGTTTAATCAAATTACAATGAAACCAGTTAGTAATGATGTAACAGGAGCTGGTACTACGATAACAAGTAGTGATGGGTATGTACCATTTACAATAGAGAATGGTACTCCTGATGAATTTGTGAATGTTTATTTAGATGGTAAAGAAATTGCAAAAACATTGTATAGAATAAAGCAGGGAAGTTTGGTGGTAGAGTTAGCACCAGAACTTATTACAACATTAGCACAAGGTGAGCACACATTAGAAATAGCGACGGTTGATACTGTGTATTCAACAACATTTGTGGTAAATACTGATGCTGGACAAACTACAACACCTCCAGTAACGACTCCAGATTCACCTGCAACTGGTGGTATGGGTGATCCATTATTCTATATTGCTTTAGCTACTCTAGCTCTTATAGCAAGTAAGAAAGTGTATTTAAAAACAAAGTAATACTTGTAATATACCTATTAAAAGTGATGTATATTTATGAAGACATATTGACATAGCTATTACTATGTGGTATTCTTACAAAAGAATAAATTCTAGGACAAGGGGGTCGGTAAATAGTTGTTACTATTTGCTGCCCTCTTTTTTACATATAATTTACTATTTAACATGATAGAGGTAGCATGTTTTGGTATAATATGTAAAGAAAATTTGTTCAAAACAATCACTAGATTGTCTATGCATTATCTAAAGGAGGAAAGTATATGCATTTAACACCTAGAGAAATAGAAAGGTTGATGGTTCATCAAGCAGGAGAACTAGCAAAGAAAAGAAAAGCGCGCGGTTTGAAACTTAATTATGTTGAAGCAGTAGCATACATTTCATCTGAATTGTATGAGCTTGTACGTGATGGTAAAAGTGTTACTGAATTAATGCAACTTGGGGCAACACTACTTGCAAGAGAAGAGGTTATGGAAGGTGTACCAGAAATGATTCACGATGTACAGATTGAAGGAACATTTCCAGATGGTACAAAATTAGTTACTGTCCATAATCCAATAAGATAGGCGAGGAGAAGATATATGATACCAGGAGAAATTTTTGTAAACAATAATGAAATTGAAATCAATGAAGGACGTAATACACGAAACATTAAGGTCATCAATAAAGGAGATAGACCGGTGCAAGTTGGATCACATTTTCATTTTTTTGAAGTAAATAAATGTTTAACATTTAATCGTAAAGAGTCATATGGCTATCGTTTAAATATTGCATCAGGAACGTCAGTACGCTTTGAACCGGGGGAGACAAAGGATGTAGAAATCGTTGAACTTGGTGGTAATAAGCGAGTATTTGGTTTGAATAATTTAACATCAGGACAGGTAAATGAAACAACAATTAATGAAGCAATGTCAAAGGCTACATTAAAAGGCTTTGAGTAATATATTTCAAATAAGGAGAGTAGATGATGGCAAAAGTAAATGGAGCTAGTTATGCATCGATGTTTGGACCTACTGTCAAAGACAAGGTGCGTTTAGGAGATACAGAATTAATAATTGAAGTAGAAAAAGATTTTACAAAATATGGCGATGAAATAAAATTCGGTGGCGGAAAAACACTTCGTGATGGTATGGGATGTAATTCAACTGCAATGTCAAGTGAAGGGGTACTTGATATGGTTATTACGAATGCTCTAATCATTGATCATTGGGGAATTGTAAAAGCTGATATTGGTATAAAAGATGGGAGAATTGTTGGGGTTGGTAAAGCTGGAAATCCTGACATTCAAGATGGTGTAGATGCTAGTATGATTGTAGGTGCATCAACAGAGGCAATTGCTGGTGAAGGTATGATAGTTACTGCAGGTGGAATTGATACACATATCCACTATATCTGTCCACAACAAATTGAAACAGCACTATATAGTGGTGTTACAACGATGATTGGTGGGGGTACTGGTCCAACAGCTGGTACAAATGCAACAACTTGTACTCCAGGTCCTTTTAATATTGCAAGAATGTTAGAAGCAGCTGAAGAATATCCAATGAACTTAGGTTTCTATGGTAAAGGAAACTGTTCATCGTATGCACCAATTGAAGAACAAGTAAAAGCAGGAGCGTTAGGTTTAAAATTACATGAAGACTGGGGTTCAACGCCAAGTGCAATTGATATGTGTTTAAACGTTGCTGATGACTACGATGTTCAAGTTGCAATACACACAGATACTTTAAATGAGGCAGGGTGTGTTGAAGATACATTAGATGCAATTGCTGGAAGAACAATTCATACGTTCCATACAGAAGGTGCAGGTGGAGGACATGCGCCAGATATAATTACTGTTGCAGGTATGCCAAATGTACTACCAGCATCAACAAATCCAACAATGCCGTATACGAAAAATACATTAGATGAGCATTTAGATATGTTAATGGTTTGTCACCATTTAGATAATAAAATTCCTGAAGATGTCGCATTTGCAGATAGTCGTATTCGTCCTGAAACAATTGCAGCAGAAGATGTTATGCATGATATCGGTGTATTTTCAATCATGTCATCAGATTCTCAAGCAATGGGACGTGTCGGTGAAGTAATTACAAGAACGTGGCAAACTGCACATAGTATGAAGGTACAAAGAGGTGCAATTGAACAAGATAAAGGAAATGACAATGATAATTTCCGTGTAAAAAGATACATTGCAAAGTATACAATAAATCCAGCAATTGCATCAGGATTCGATAAACATGTCGGATCTATTGAAGTTGGAAAGCTTGCTGATATTGTAATTTGGAAACCAGCATTCTTTGGTGTTAAACCAGAGATGATATTAAAAGGTGGAGTAGTTACAGCTGCAAGAATGGGTGATGCAAACGCATCAATACCAACACCACAACCAGTTATATACCGTAATATGTTTGGAGCAGATGGAAAAGCAAAATACAAAACATCTATTACTTTTGTATCAAAAGCTTCAATCGAAGAAGGTATTGTTGAAAAACTAGGTTTACAAAAACAAATTTTACCAGTAGAAAATTGTCGAAATATAGGTAAAAAAGATTTAATTCATAATGATGCTACACCTACTATTACAGTAGATCCAGAAACATATCAAGTTACTGTTGATGGTGAAGTTATCAAAAGTGAAGCAATGGATAAACTTCCACTTGCACAATTATATTATTTATTCTAAGAAATAGAGGAGAATTTATTCTCCTCTATCAAAATATACTAAAGGGGGATATCAAATGCTAGGAGTTGTTTTAATTTATGTCGGAGCCGTTTTGATAAACAACGGATATTGTCAATTGGCAAAAGTAGAAGGAAAATCTGCAGCAATAATGAAAATATTTGCAGGATTATTAGGGGTTATAGTGCAAACAATTACCTTAGTGATGGGAAATATCATGCCACTTGCTCAAGATTCAACTAATATTATTTCAGTTGATACATTTCAATGGTATGCAGCAGCAACAGGGTTATTATTTGCATTTACGTATTTGTGGCAAGCTGCTATTGATTTATGGAAATTAGATTCTAGACCATATGGTATTTACTGTGGATTTGTTGCAATTAATGCAATATTTTGTTCATACTTAGCTTTTATTGGTTTTGATGGAGATTTCCGTTTTACACTTATTTGGCTAGCATGGGCAGTGTTATGGTTAACAGCACCAATTGAAATTAATTTAAATAAACCATTAGGAAAATTCACACCAATTCTTGCGATATTATGCGGGATATTTACAGCTTGGTTACCAGGAGCATTAATGCTTGTAGGACTTTGGTAAAATAGGAGGAAGTTATGTTAGTAGAAAAAATAGAAGGGAAACTTTGTGACTATAAAGGATACGAAGTGGAATATGTTGGTATTGAGTGGCATGAATGTCATAAGCGAATTTTAAAAAAAGAATTGGCTGATGGTAGTTTTTTAGGAATTCGATTATCGAGTGAAGATGCCCAAGTTGGGATTTATCAAGATGATGTGTTTTGTGTTGAAGGCAATAAAGTTTATGTTGCAGATATATTAAAAACAGAAGCATTGGTAATTGATACACAAGGGTATCAAATGATGCCTAAAGTTTGCTATGAAATTGGGAATCGTCATGCACCGTTTTTTAAAGGTGAGGGTGAGTTTGAGTTCTATACACCTTATGAAATGCCAATCAAAGTAATGTTAGAAAAACTAGGTGTAAAAGTATTTGTTGACACAGTTCAACTATCTAAGGATCGTGCAATATCTTCTGCTGTGAGTTCACATAATCATAGTCATGATGATGGTGGTTATGATGGCAATAATGGGAAAGCCGATGAAAAATTTTATGATGATACCTACCATCACCATGGGGATGGGGTATATCATAGTCATAGCCATGATGATCATCATGATGATGAGGTATAAGCATGTCACAAAATTTATATATTTTAATGCAAATTAATGACTCTGTTTTTCCAATCGGAGGTTATACGCAGTCATACGGTTTAGAAACATATATCCTAAATGATAGTGTAAAAAGCAAGGAAGATGTATTTACATATATATCTACAAACTTAAAAACTGCATTTTTATATTCAGAATTGCTTGTAATGTCACTTGCGTATGATTATGCAAGTAGTGGGCAATTTAATAAAATTATTGAATTAGATCATATTATGAAAGTTTCTAAAACACCTCGAGAAATACGTGTTGCTTCTCATAAGTTAGGGGCAAGATTTGTAAAAACTGTAAGTGTTATTCATAATGTTAATTATTGTAATGAAAGTTTTCTAGATTATGCTAAGGCTGTTGCAAATAAAGAAACATTACCAAATCATGCAGTTGCTCAAGGTGTGTTTTGTGCAAGTTTAGGTATTGAAAAGAAACAAGCGATGTCATTTTATTGTTATGCTTCGTCGTCTGCAATGGTGACAAACAGCGTTAAAGCAGTACCTTTAAGTCAAACAGTAGGGCAACAAATCTTATTTGATTTATCGCCGTTACATGATAAAATAATTGAAGAAGCATTAACATTAGATATCAGTTATGTAGGGCTATCAATGCCTGGATTTGATATTCGTTGCATGCAACATGAAGTATTATATTCAAGACTATATATGTCGTAAAATGAAGGGAGTAAATATATGACTTATGTAAAAATCGGAATTGCTGGACCAGTAGGTTCAGGGAAAACTGCACTTATTGAGTGCTTAACTAGAACAATGTCTAAAGACTATAGTTTAGCTGTAGTAACTAATGATATTTATACAAAAGAGGATGCAGAATTTTTAATGAAAAATAGTATTCTACCAATGGACCGTATTCGTGGTGTTGAAACTGGTGGTTGCCCTCATACTGCAATTCGTGAAGATGCTTCAATGAACTTAGAAGCAGTTGAAGAACTTGCAAATGAACATCCAGATTTACAAATTGTATTTATTGAAAGTGGTGGTGATAACCTTTCTGCAACATTTAGCCCGGAACTAGCAGATGCAACAATCTTTGTTATTGATGTTGCTGAAGGTGATAAAATACCACGTAAAGGTGGTCCAGGAATTACTCGTTCAGACTTATTAATTATTAATAAAATTGATTTAGCACCTTATGTAGGAGCTAGTTTAGAAGTAATGGATCGTGATTCTAAAAAAATGCGTGGAAAAAAACCGTTTATTTTTTCAAATATTCGTGGTGGTGAAGGTGTTGAAGAAATTATTAACTGGATTAAAAAAGATGTATTGCTTGAAGGTATGTAAATTATGTCTAATAATTACGGCCGTACATCTGTAATTAATTTACAGGTTATATTAAAAGATGATAGAACAGTTTTAAAAGATTGCTATTTTACAGCACCGTTTAAAGTAATGAATCCATTTTTATTAGAAAGTGGTGTCTTGCGTATCATGTTAATGTCTACCTCAGCAGGAATTATGGCTGGAGATCATCAAGAAATGAATATTAATATTGAAGATAATGCTGCTGTAGAAATTATATCGCAATCATATGAAAAAATTCATAAAATGGATAGTGGAAAAGCAACTAGAATTAGTACAATTCATGTAGGAGGCGGAGCTTATTTAAACTATAATCCGCAACCAACTATCCCTTATGCAAATTCTGCATTTGAAAATACAACAAATATTTATTTAAAAGATAACACTTCAAAGTTGATATATAATGAAATACTATCATCAGGACGTGTTTTTTATGGGGAATCTTTTGCATATACATTTTTCAAAAATGATATTCAAATATTTCAAAATAACGTACTAGTATACCGTGATAATTCTTTGTATGATCCTAAATTATTTGATATGAGTGGTTATGGGTTATATGAAGGGCACACACATTTTTTGAATCAAGTAATTTGTAATATCGCAAGTACAAAAGATACAATCGATGCTATTCGAAACTTACTTGACAGTGAGTATAGTAATCTTGAATATGGAGTAACAGACACTCACTTTGGACATGTTGTAGTACGTATTCTAGCAAATGAAGGTGACCTTTTAGAAAAAGTAAGCAAACGAATTAGTGAAGTTATTTAAATAAGGAGAAAGTAATGAAAAAATCAATTATTGGAACACTTATAACTTGTTTATTATTAACAGGATGTTCATCAACAAGTTCAAAAACTGATGATTCACAGGTGAGTGATGACCACTATCCTGTAACAATTACTACATATGATTATGAAGGTAATGAAATTGAACATACATTTACTAAAGCTCCTACCAATACTTTAGTTGTTTTTCAAAGTAGTATAGAAACAATGATTGCTCTAGGGTTGGAAGACCATGTAGGAATGTCATTTGGATTAGACAATCACCTAAAAGAAGAATGGGCACCGTCGCTTGCAAACATGAATTATGTTGAAGATGTATTTTCACCTGATAAAGAAATGGTTGTTAACTTAAATCCAGACTTTATATTATCTTGGAGTTCGTTATTTAGTGATAAGCGCTTGGGAGATGTTGATAGTTGGATTGACATGGGCTCTAAAACATATATTAATACAAATACTGCAAGAAATGATAATTATCGTACATTAGAAAATGAATATAATGATATCTTAAATATTGGAAAAATTTATAACGTGGAAGAAAGAGCTAATGCTTTAGTTGATGAGATGAAAGCTGAAGTAGAAGCGGCAGTTGCTAGAAAAACTGGAGATGTTACAGTGGCAGTTGTAGAGCCATATGAAGGATCATTTATTAATTATGGAGCAAGTTCACTTGCAGGTGATATGATTGCTACACTAGGTGGTACATTAGCAATTGAAAATCATGGAACAATTAGTAAAGAAGATCTAGTTCAGGCAAATCCAGATGTTATTTTTGTAATGTATATGGAAAATACCGAATCAGGTCATGGAGATGTACGCGCCCAAACACAAAAGAGCTTTATATTAGATGATTTAGCATTTAGTGAAATGAATGCTGTTAAAAATAATCGTATACATGGAATAATGCTTAGTGAAATGTATGCTAGTGGTGTCCGTTCAATAGATGGTTTAAAAACTTTTGGGGACGGAATGTATGGAAATGAATAAAAACATAAAAGCAAATATTGCACTCATTAGCTTAACTATCGGATTAATACTGTCACTTTTAGTGGCAGTTGCTTTGGGTTCAACAAAAATTGAGATACAAGATGTGTATTCAGTAATTCTAGATGGAGTAATGCAAAATATCGGTATTAAAACAACTGAGCCAAGTAATATTTTTAATGTTGTATGGCATATTAGATTACCAAGAATTATTCTAGCTATGTCAGTTGGCGCAATATTATCGGTATCTGGAGTTGTGTTACAGGCATGTGTTAAAAATCCACTAGCTGATCCTTATGTACTAGGGATATCATCAGGTGCATATTTAGGAGCAACATTATCATTTATCGTTGGTTCAGTAACAATTTTTGGAATGTCATCAATGGGAATATTTGGATTTATTGGTGCATTTGCAGTTTCAATTATTGTATTATTTATTGCAAATATAGGTGGACGTTCAAACACTGTTAAACTCATCCTCGCTGGTAGTGCTGTAAGTGCAGTTTGTTCGGCATTTGCTAATTTTATTATTTTAACAATTGATAGTTCTAGTACAGCTGAAATAGTAAAATGGTCAATGGGTGGATTAGGTGGTGCAGATCATCTATCGAATATTGTAATATTCATTGTTGGATTTATAGGTGTTATATTCTTTATAACACAGTCAAGAACCTTAAATTTAATGCTCTTAGGTGATGAAACTGCAACAACACTTGGTACAAATGTTCATAGTTCTCGAATTATCTACCTAGTTATTACTTCATTGTTAATAGGTTTTTCAGTGTATAAAGCAGGGATGATTGGTTTTGTTGGATTACTTATACCTCATATTGTACGTATGTTGTGGGGGACAAATCACAAATACTTAATTCCTTTAAGTGCGCTATCTGGGTCAATATTTCTAGTTTGGGCAGATGTATTATGCCGTAATATTATCCCAAACAACGAAGTGCCAATTGGAATAATAACATCAATGATTGGGGCACCGGTATTTATATACTTATTAGTTAAAAAAAGATATGGATTTGGAGGTAACCAGTAATGAATGTTGTTACTAAAAACATAAGAGTGGTTATCGAAAATAACAATATTTTAAGAGATATTAACATTGAAGTTAATAGTGGTCAATTTATAGGAATAATAGGTGCAAATGGTAGTGGTAAAAGTACTTTCTTAAAAACATTATGTAACTTAATAAAACCAAGTGAAGGTCAAGTTTATCTTGATAGTGTTCCATTAAAGTCACTTTCCATAAAGCAAATTGCTAAAGAAATATCGATTGTGTCACAACACAATCATTATAATTTTGATTTACTTGTAAAAGATATTGTATTAATGGGGAGATCACCACATAAATCTATCTTTGAACGTGATAAGGAAGAAGATTACCAAATAGCATTTGATGCACTTTCAAAGGTGGGTATGAAAGATTTCTACTTGCGTGAATTTTCATCGCTTTCTGGTGGAGAACAACAAAGAGTTATTCTTGCTAGAGCATTGGCTTCAAAGACGAACTGCTTAATTCTTGATGAACCGACAAATCATTTAGATATAAAACATCAATTAGAAATAATGAATATTGTAAGAGATTTAGGTATTACAGTAATAGCAGCTATTCATGATCTAAATATTGCAGCTATGTATTGTGATTATTTATATGTACTTAAAAATGGTCAAGTACACACGCAAGGTGCTATTAATGATGTATTAAATAAAAATATGATTTATGAAATATTTGAAGTAGACTGTGAAATGTTCACTGATGAAAATGGTATTCAACGTATTTTATATAACCCTAAATAGACAACTGTAATGACAGTTGTTTTTATTGTTTTTAATAATGAACAGGTGTATACTAATGATGAGGTTAAAAGGAGGTCATTATGGCATATATTTCATTTAAAGATGTAAAAAAAGTATATCATGTAGGAGAGGTTACAATTAATGCCTTAGATGGTGTTGATTTTGATATTAACAAGGGAGAGTTAGTTATTGTAGCTGGAGCTTCAGGTGCAGGAAAAAGTACAATTTTAAATATATTAGGTGGTATGGATTTATGCACAAGTGGTGAGATTGAAATTGATGGTAAGCGTATTGATAAAAGTAATGACAAAGAATTAACGTTATATCGTCGAAATGATATTGGTTTTGTATTTCAATTTTATAATTTGATGCAAAACTTAACAGCAAAAGAAAATGTTGAGTTATCTACTCAAATTTCAAAGAATCCATTTTGTATTGATGATATTTTTATGCAAGTTGGCCTAGAAGAGCGTAAAGATAATTTTCCTTCACAACTATCTGGTGGAGAACAACAAAGAGTTGCCATTGCTCGAGCACTTGCAAAAAATCCTAAGTTATTATTATGTGATGAACCAACGGGGGCATTAGATTATAACACTGGAAAACAGATTCTTGGCTTAATCCAAGATACTTGTAAAAAATTCAATATGACGGTTATTTTAATTACTCATAATTTATCTATTTGTCCAATTGGTGATAAAGTTATTAAAGTAAAAAATGGTAAAATTGAAAGTATTGAGATAAATAACAATCCTAAATCAATTGATGAAGTAGAGTGGTAATATGAAAAATAAATTATTACTAGAAGCACTATATACAATAAAGAATACAATTGGAAAATATATAACCTTATTATTTATTGTATTATTTGGTGTCGGATTTTTTGCTGGTATGCTATCAATATCAACAATAATGGAAGAGAGTGTTGAAAATTATTATGATAACCAAGATTTTTTTGATTATCAGCTTTATTCAAATGTTGGGTTTTTAGAAAATGAAATTGAGGAACTTCAAAAATTTGACGAAAATATTATTGTTCAACCATCTAAGTTTTTAGATGTAGAAGCAAGTTATAATGATATTTCATCAGTAATCCGTATGGAATCGTATAATGAATCACATACCATTAATAATTTTGTACTAGTTGATGGAAGATTACCAACAAATAAAGGTGAAGCATTAGCTGAAGCATCAGGAGAAATAACATCAACACCCAAAATTGGTGACGTGGTAACAATCACACGTACAAACCAACCAGTTGATCAAGTATTAGAAACAGATGAATATGTAATTGTTGGTACTGTATCAACACCTAATCATATGTCAAAAGTTATGCAAACTAGTACGTTAGAAAACTTACAATTATCATCTTATTTGTATGTTAATGAAAATAATTTTGTTGGTGATGTATATACAACTATATATATGAAAGATAGAAGTTTAACAACAGTAAATTCCTTTACGCAAGAATATACTGATAAAATTGATAATCAAAAAGATAATCTAGAATCATTTATTGAAACATTAGAAACTGATAAAGAAGAATTATTAAAACATTATACTGGACAAGATAGTGAAGTTGAATGGACAGTTCTTACTAGAGGTGAACATTACTCAGCCGCTAGTTATGTTGATACAGTGAGTCAAATGGAAGTGATTGGCTTATTATTCCCGATATTTTTCTTCCTTGTTGCAGCGCTAGTATGTCTTACAACAATGTCAAGAATGGTAAGTGAACAAAGAGGACAAATTGGAACTCTTCGAGCACTAGGATATTCAAAAATGGCTTGTTTATCAAAGTATTTACTATATTCAATTAGTGCAACACTAATTGGTGGAATATTAGGTTCTTTTTTAGGAGTTATTGTTTTTCCACAAATTATTTACAGTACATGGAATTTAACATACAATCTACCTGAAATAGCATTTACGATGCCTTGGATGACGATGGTTCTATCAATTGCTATATTTATTGTTGTTATGTTACTTACAACAATATTTGCAATTGGTAAGGAAACAAGTGAACTTCCAAGTCAGTTAATGAGACCCAAATCACCTCCAGCTGGTAAAAAAATATTATTAGAAAAGATTTCTCCAATCTGGAAGCGTATGTCTTTTACAAGTAAGGTAACTGCTAGAAATATTTTACGTTATAAAAAAAGATTACTAATGACAGTACTTGGAATAGGTGGTTGTACATGCTTGTTAATAACAGGGTTTGGGATGCGTGATTCAATTGGTTCAATTGTATCAATTCAGTTTGATGAATTAACACATTATGATGGTGCTATCTCAATTAATAGTGATGCAAACATTGGATCCATTGATGATGCATTAAAAGAGTTAGATAGTGATATTGTAACTACTTCCTTAAATAGCTATGCCTCGCTTGTAACTAAAGATGACAAAGAAGTTGCATATATGCAGGTATATAATAATGCTAGTGACTTACATACAATGAATTTAGTGCGTGATAACTACAGTAAAGAAGTCTTAGAGTTACATAATGATTATGTATTTATAAATGTAAAGCTTGCTGAATTACTAAATGTTCAAGTTGGTGATACGATTACGATAGAAAGCGATACTGGAAAACAAGCAAATGTAGCAGTTGGTGGTATATTTGAAAAGTATATAAATCATGAAGTATACATAACATCTTCATACTATAAAGAAATTTTTAATGAAGAAAGTACACCTAATACAGTTCAATTTATTAGTGACTTAGATGAAGCTGATAATCTACAAAAAATATTGGATATTCAAGGTGTTGAAGCAGTAATGTTCAATTCGAGTTTTACATCAACGTTTGATAGTATTATTAGTGGTATGGATCTAGTAGTAGTTGTTATTATTGTATCTGCAGCAGCGCTGGCATTTGTCGTACTTGGAAATTTGGCAACGATTAATATTAGTGAACGTAAAAGGGAAATCGCGACATTAAAGGTGTTAGGTTTCAACTATAAAGAAACAAAAGATTATATATTTAAGGAAAGTATTGTTTCAACATTATTAGGTTCGCTTGTAGGAATTGTTCTAGGGTTATTTGCACATAATTTTATTATTAATCAAGTTGAGATGGATTTTATGATGTTTGGTAGAGTTGCATCTTTACTTAGTATCTTTTATTCTGTAGTAATAACATTTATCTTTTCTATAATGGTAAATAAATTTATGTTATCAAGAGTAAAAAATATAGATATGATTGAATCCTTAAAGAGTGTAGAGTAATGGTGCAAATATTAAAGGATAGCCAAAGGGCATTAATACTTGAAACAAGTAAACAACTATTTGTATTACAAGGTATTGAAAAGACATCCATGCGGGCAATAGCGAACAACGCTAATATGACCGTTGGTAATATATATCGATATTTTGAAAATAAAGAGGAACTTGTTGCTACAATCATTAACCCATGCATAGAAAAACTTTCAAATACAATGATGCAAGCAACGCAAGGTAAGGTTGAATTATTTAAACAAAGAGAAGGTATTTTGTTAACTGATAATTATTTAATGGAACTTTTACATAAAATATCTAACTCATTAGTTGAAATACGTACACTATATAAAGATGAATTATATATTATTACGAATGATTCATTAATTAATGATAAATTCCATAGTTGGTTTTATAATCTTATTAAGCAAATATTGGTAGAATCAAAAAATGATATTATTCAAAGTAATGAACAATTAGAATTATTAACAACAATAATATCAAAATCTATATTTGTTGGTATTAGTGAAGCAATAAAGTACAGTTATAGTTCATCAATCTCAAATGATGAATTAAATACTGTCCTAACGTTTTATCTTACGAATTCATTTCAAATATTAAAAACATAAAAGCAATAGTTTTTATGTTTTTATATGTTAATATTTGTTATAATAAATAAAATCATTTAATAGCAAAAGGAGTAAATCTATGAAACGTAAAGCAGTAATACATTATACATTAGGTATTGTTTTGACAATAATTGGGGTATTTAGTAGTCAATACATTATTCGTATGTTTAATAGTCAGTATTTTGAATATGGGACAAGTTTACCATTGATTAATTATATTATTACTATCATTGGTTATGGAATTATCGTAGCATTATTTTTTGTTACTACCCATATGTATAAAAAATCGAATACAAAGGGGTATGACCGCTTTATCAATCCGATTAATACAATAGTTTCTTATAATGTAATAACAAATGGAATAATGATTGTTATGCGTGATGTCGAATTTGCATCTAGAAATATATTTTTGTTGATGTTTGATATGTTGTATATTTTTGGTACATTTATTGCAGTATTTTTATATATTAAACGTGGTATCATTGATGACTTTGAATATGATGGTACAGATGATAAAGAACTCTAATTTATATTAGAGTTTTTATATACACTAATTGTAGTTGATATTCATATAAAAAACACTGTATGAGTATATTTTGTTGCAATAGTCGACTTATTTCGATTTTATGTTGACTATTGTGTATAATATTGTAAAAATTGTTTATTGAGGAGGGTGGTAATGATGAAACATACAATCGCTATATGTGATGACAACAAACAACACTTACAAATAATTAATAACGCTATTGAGCATTATTTCCAAGAACAATTGATAAGTGATTATACGATATCATTGTATACAAACCCACATGAGCTATTACAAAGTAGCGATAACTATAAAACAATATTCTTAGATATAGATATGCCAAATACAGATGGTATTGATGTAAAAAATATTTTAGAGAAAAATCGATATAAAGGTAACATTGTCTTTGTAACTAGTTATGATGAATATATGCCAAAAGCATTTGGTAAAAATGTAATAGCATATATATCAAAAGATAATTTAAGTAAGGTTAATAATGTTATACGAAAGATTGAGCGAATTGAAGAAGGTAATCGTGTACTTCAGATCGCTAATGAAAACTTTGTCTTAAATGATATCTATTATATACAATCAAATAGAGGGTATTGTACAATATATACAAAAGATAAGTCATATATGTATTGTATAAATCTATCGGAATTGTTTGAACGTATTGAGAATAAACATTTCATGCTTGTACATAGATCCTATGTAGTTAATTTTCACCATGTCAAAAAGTTCACATACAATTTGATTGTCCTTACTGATAATCGTAAAATCAGGTTATCTAGAGTACATCAAGAACAATTTAAACAAGAATATATCAAATATTTAAAAGAGGATTAGTATGGAAGATATATTATATGTAGTTAAAGAGTATATAGGGCTTATAAATCAACTAATACTCTTTTATATATTATCGAAGCATAGACTAAATATTAATGTACGTAAATTTATATTAATATCAGTACTATTTATTATTGTAGAATATATTGCAGTGCTAGTATTACCAGTACCATTTAAATATTTAGC
>CAYJEM010000052.1:0-14377 GCA_964369175.1 uncultured Erysipelotrichales bacterium
CTGACCCTCTGCTTGTAAGGCAGATGCTCTCCCAACTGAGCTAAACCTCCGTTTTTGCTACTCCCCTAGTATATCAACATTAATATCCTAGGTCAATATTTTTTTTTATTTTTTTTTTCAATTTATTTGATGTTATTTTTGCCTTAATTTATACAATAATTTTAATCCTTTTTCTTTACATTTATACTCATCGTGATATTATATAGTATATATTTAGGAGGTCTATCAATGAATATCAAAGATTTATTAAACAATGAAAAAAAAGCAGCTGTGAACTATGTTCCAGGTGGAGTACCACTACCACCAATTCCTGAGGGAATCACTAAGTGCAAACTTGATGCAAACGAAAATCAATTTGGGCCATCAAGAAAAGTTGTTGAAGTAATGAAAAGTGAGCTCGATAACTTATTCTATTACCCTCTAGAGCAAAATAATTTAACAAGAAATGCAATTGCTTCTTGGCAAGGATTAGAACCCCAGAACATTGTACTTGGATGTGGATCAAGTGCTTTGATATGTGGAATTGGAGAAATGTTTCTAAATCCAGGTGATGAACTTGTTATTAGCACACCATCATATGTAGCTTACTCAATTATTGTATCAAGACATGGAACAATAATGAAATCAGTTGACAATAAAGATTTTGCAAGTGATGTACATGCCATGCTTGATGCTATTACTGAAAAAACAAAATTAGCTGTGCTTGTAAATCCAAATAATCCAACAGGTAAAAAAGTATCTAATGAGGATATGCGTTATTTCATGGACAATGTTCCAGATCACGTTATTACAATTGTAGATGAAGCTTATTTTGAATGGGTAGATGACCCTAACCATATTTCAATGGTTGAATATATTGATAAAGGAAAAAATGTCATTGTACTTAGAACGTTCTCAAAATTATTTGGATTAGCTGGTTTACGACTTGGATATGCAATGACTTCAAAAGAGATTCAAGAGCATTTGGTTAAAATGGAATTCAATTATGGACCTAACCGTTTAGCACTTGTTGCAGCTCGCAGTGCTATTGAAGATAAAGAATATATTAAGAACTCTATCGCAAATAATACTACTGGTAGAAATTATATTTCAAACGAGTTAAAAAAATTAAACTTTGACATCGTAGAATCAAGTGCAAGTTTTATTTTCTTCGACCCTCACTGCGATACACAGCAACTTATCCTTGATTTGAATCAACGTGGTGTAATTATTCGCCGATTTGGAGAACAATATGTACGTGTTAGTATCGGATTACCCGAGCAAAATGAACAGTTTATCCACGCTTTACATGATATCTTAAAAAAATAATTAAAAACCAAGACAATTATATGTCTTGGTTTTCTTTTTGTGATTCTATTGCTGCAAGTCCTAGAATCGGAAATATCCACAACAGGCATTCACTCCCCATTCCCCCACTATTTCTCACAAAAATATTTACGATGTTATTTATTATAGGAGTAGATATTAACAAAACTACACTAATTACCAGTAAAACTTTTTTAATATTTAATTTTGATGTTTTCATATTATTTCCCTCGCTTATTATCTAAATTGCGTTTGCGCAACTATAGATTATCACCATTGTTGCGTTTTGTCAATGCATTTACGCAATTTTTGTTGCATTTTCGCATTTGTTGATGTATGATATTAATAGGAGGATATACAATGGAACTTAAAGATAAAATAAAATGTCGCATGAACGAACTCCACATTAATAACGAAGAACTTGCAAAACGTATTGGCGTTAGCCCTAGTACAATATCAAGATATGTATCTGGCGAGATATCTAGTGTTCGTGGTAATAAAATCAAAAAACTTGCAGATGCATTAGAGACTGATGTTAATTATTTAATGGGATGGCAACCCGCAAATGAATATTTAGGAGATTACCAAGAAAATGTTGACCATCTTCAAAGTAATCCTGATTTATTAAATTTATATAATGATATTGTTGATAATGAGAATCTTAAATTATTATTTGATAAATCAAGGACTTTATCGCCAACAGATTTGGAAAAAGTCTTGGTAATTATTAATACTTTTATAAAAGAAGAGGATGCAAAGTAATGAGTGATGAAGAATTACAACAAATACTAGATGAGTATCAAATATGTTATGTAGTTGGTAGTCTGCCTTCTACTTCTAGAGCATTCACATTTAATTATGGTGATAAATATTTAGTTGTCGTAAGTGATAAATGCTCACCATCACAACAAAGGAAAAGTCTGCTACACGAACTCGGGCATATAACTGGTGGCCATTTTGAAAGTGGCTTTGATGAAATTGACGAAGTTGAATTAGAAGCTAAGGCATTTTCAAAATAGTTTTGAATATTCATATATTTTCCATGTTCATATTGTCTAAAACTCTTTTTTTTGATATGATATTACGGTAACTAGGAGGTTCATTATGGATAAAATCAAAAAATTATGGAAAGAAATTAGTATATTTGGAATTGTTTTAATTGCATTTATTAGTCTAGTTGCTTACCAACAAATATTCTTTGGACAATATACTCATGTATCTAATGAACAAGTCGTAGACATGATGTCAAAAAAAGAGAACTTCGTTTTAGTCGTTGGAAACTCTGAAGAGTCTAACACTTTAGGGTACATCGATGTCATGAAAACATATGTAAATGAAAATCGTGATCAAAAGCTTTATTACTATGACGTTGCAAGCCAAGATGCTACTGTTGTAAATGAATTATTAGCAACTACACTTGCTAGCAGCGATACTACATATCCTCAAACATTTGTAATTACAGATGGTGTTGTCGAGACATCACAAGCTGGGGTATTAACATATTATCGTTTACATGAATTATTTCAATAACTAGTTTATACTAGTTATTTTTTTATACAATAATATAATAAAAAGGTGATTTACTCACCTTCGTATATTCTTTCAACTCTTTTTGAAATCAAACACATCACTTCATAAGGAATCGTATCTAATTCTTTTGCCATTGACGCTAGTGTAATATTATCGCCAAATATCTCTACCACATCATCAACACGGACATCACTGTCTACTTTAACCATCATTTGATCCATGCACACTCTTCCTACAATTGGATATTTCTTTCCAGCTATATAGACATTTCTACCCTGATTTTTTCGAATTACCCCATCAGCATAACCAATTGGTAAAGTTGCAATAAATTGTTCTTCATCAGCTTGATAAGTATAGCCATAACCAACATATTGTCCTTTTTCAATCTTTTTAACCATCGCAACTTTTGTATAAAGTGATAATACTTGTTTTAAATCAACCGTTTCTTCACCCGAAGGATCCACACCATACATCGCAATACCAACTCTCCCTAAATTGCTAACCTCATCTTTATGGTACATTAATGCAGCCGAATTTTCACTATGAATATATTTACAGTCAATATTTTGAATAATATCATAGAACTTTTCTTTTTGTTGTAAGTAGGCTTCATCATTGCAGTCAGCTGTTGCATAATGGGTAAATACACCCTCAATCGTAATATTATTTTCTTTTAACAAAGCAATAACTTTTTGATAATCATCGATTCCCACTACTCCAATTCGATTCATTCCAGTATCTATTTTCACGTGCACTTTTACATGCTTCCCATGTAATGCATTAACTAAGTATGATGCATACTCTAATGAAAAGACAGTTAATGATATATCGTGGTGCACTGCTAAATCAATATCTTCTTGATTTTTCACAATTGCGCCTAATACAAGTATGTCTTTATTAATATTTGCATGTCGAAGTTCTATAGCCTCTTTCAAGGTTGCTACTGCAAACGCCTTTACAAAAGGTAACAAATGTAACGCTCTAGACACTTCTTTATAACCACAACCATAAGCATCTGCTTTTACAACTGCCATAATGTCTTTATTTATATGTTTATATATTGTTTCTACATTTTGTTTTAAACGATCCAAGCGTATAACTGTATAACTATCTCGATAGAACATATTGCCACCTCCTACTTCTAGTAAGTATAATACGTATTTCATTTTTTTTCAATAAAATAGGATAAGATTATATCTTACCCTATTTTACTGACATAGTTTGCATACTGCTAATTACGCCAACCATTTCATCTTGACTTAATTCATTTGAGTATACGGTACATACAATGCCAGATTGCACCATAGTCAATTCATTGCTTGTATAAAAGGCAAATCCATCCACTAGATCAACTATATCACCGTTGACTTCTTCAATATACATACTAGAATATGGTTCAATAACAGACTGTACAACTGTAAAATCTTTATCTCCAACAAACTTTAAGATATGATTTGTAGTATTGTTTACGACTGATACTTCACTACTCGTAAGTGTTGCATTATGACTTGTTACTGGATAAAGTGGTAACGAGGAAACAACATGATCTTGATAACTCGTTGTTGATTGTTTCAAAATTTCCTCATGATTGAATTTATCCTTTGATATATCTCCATTTGTCTTAAAGTCAGTAACATCAACGCGGATTAATTCTGTTTGATTTTCATCCATTACTGATACATGTAAAGGTTTCATATCCTTATCAAAGATTACTTCTTGTGATTTTACACGATCATCATTTTTATATGTGACTTCACCTGTATACAAGAAGCCATCTTCAATTCGTTCCATAATAGCTGTAGATGTAAATTCAAGCAAAGACTCATAAATATATGGTTTAGGTGTATTTAATGGCCATTCACTTTGAAACTTAAACATTTGATTTAAAGTGGGTGTGATAACAAAGACCCCTTCTGTATTTTTAACGATTACTTGAGCTTGATTTAGTGATTTATCATATAATTCAACTGCATAATAGTCAATATCACCTTTACTATGTCTTACTGTCACAGCATAACTTTTGATACCATCATTATCAAGTATTTCCATATTACATTGTAATTCATAACTAGTGATTTGCTTTGCGTCTTCAACAACCTGCGCAGCTGGAGTATTAAAAATTCTAAGCATTGTTAATACAGCAATCCCAATACCAACCAAACTTGCAACTATAACATATTTTCTTTTCATGTAAAAAAACCTCCTATATCATATATTTATTAAAAAAACTAAAAAATATGAATACTCATTTATTATTTGGATAAAATATGAGCAGGAGGTAGTTTATGAATATTATTCAAAAAATATGTTTAACTTTAACTATTATTGGCGCTCTAAATTGGGGGCTTATTGGATTATTTGACTTTAATGCAGTAGATTCACTATTTGGTGTTGATAGTTTTCTTGCAACAACAATATATATCCTTGTTGGTATCGCTGGAGTAATTAATATTATGTTGTTATTTTATGATTTTGAAAAAGCTATGAACAGTAATTAAAAATGCGTTATGATAAACGCATTTTTTTATGCTATTTCTAGAGCAATCTCCATCATATCAGTAAATGATTTTTCTCTCTCTGATGCTGTGGTTGCTTCATTACTTACAAGTGAATCAGATACAGTAAGTATTGTAAAAGCCTTTTTTCGTAGTGTAGCAGCTGTTGCAAATAGCGCATATGACTCCATTTCTACACCAAGCACATTCATTGCAGCCCATTTACTTACAACCGTGCTATCAGCATTATAAAATATATCCGAAGCTAAAATATTACCCACGTGGTAAGGAACTTCTTTCTCTTTTGCCACACTTACTGCCGCCTCTAATAATTCATATGTAGAAATTGCGCTATATGTTCCTTGCAATCCATATTGATACGCAAAAGCAGAATCAGTACTACTAGCTTGAACTAGAATCAAATCACGAATATGGACATCTTTTTGATACGAACCACACGATCCAACACGAATAATAGTTTCAACATCATATTGACTATATAATTCATGACAGTATATCCCCATTGAAGGCATACCCATCCCTGAACCCATTACCGAAACTTTTTTCCCTTTATAATATCCCGTATACCCATACATATTACGAACATTATTAAATTGAATAACATCTTCTAAATAATTTTCAGCGATAAATTTTGCACGCAACGGATCTCCAGGCATTAATACTGTTTTTGCTAATTGATTTTTTTTTGCTTCATTATGTGGTGTTGTCATGTTTTTCTCCTTATTTTTTATAAAGTGCACGGTCATATTCTAATTCTTGACCTAGGGGTTCATCATTTAATGATTTTTGAATATCATTAACTAGTTCTTCATACTCTCCTGGATATATTCCAAGCTTTGCAAAATGGCCCTCTACTATAATCATCGGTGCTAATCCATAATAACTAGTTGTATGAAACTGTGTGACGTCGATATCGGCTAATGCTTCGTCATATATTTGCTTTGTATCAATATCATCTAAATTATATTCCTGAATAGTTACTGCGCCATCAAATTCACTTTCAATAAGAGGTATCCCCTCATCACTAAAAGCGCTACATAGTCCACACCCATCAATATAAAAGTAAAGTATTTCAAATTTTGGATACGATGAACTCGTGCTTGAGTTGCACCCAACCATAAAAAACAATGTCATTATTGCTAGTATAATTTTTTTCATTTTTTCACCTCTCCACATATTATATACTATTTTGTTATTTCAGCATAATAAAATATACATAATCCAATTGCAAAAAAATAATAAATATAATATAATTATATCAGGAGGTGGTTTTATGAATTTTGTGTGGTTGAAAAATGATATTGCAAAGAAAACAATTACAATTTATCCAACAAATTTTACTTTGAACAAGGCAGCATGTAGATATTTTGAACATGTCCAGTATGTTCTTCTTGGTATCGATAAAGAAAAACGCATTTTAGCCATCAAGCCCATTTCTAAAGAAATACTTGAGCAAGGCATTTATCAAGAGGAAGATTTACACCGCATATCAATTGGAAAAAGCTATGGTAGAATATCCAACAAATCATTAATTGATGAAATCGTCTCATTATATAGTTTACCAATTGATAGTAAGCAAGGTTTAAAGTATGACACACATTATGATGATCTTCAAGAGATGTTGTTAATACAATTGTAAGGAGGAATATATATGCTACAAATATGGATAGCTGTAATTATTATTGCTGTAATTCTTGAAATCATAACAGTCGACTTAGTTAGCATTTGGTTTGGAGCTGGAGCGTTGGGGGCATTAATTGCATATTTACTAGGTGCAACGCAAGAAATCCAAATTATTACTTGTTTAGCTATTACGATTATTTGTTTAATATTTACTAGGCCACTAGCAAAAAAATATATGAAAACAAATACAGTACGAACTAACTATGATCGTATTATCGGGAAACAAGCAGTTGTAATATCACCAATTTCTCCAAACCAAAAAGGAGAAGTTAAAGTATTGTCCGCAATATGGAGTGCTGTAGATGTTGATAATGGCTCATTAGCAAAAAATGAATTTTGTGAAGTTATCGCCATTGAAGGTGCACATGTAATTGTTAGAAAATTAGGGGGAAAATAAAATGTTTGATTCAGGACTTATTACTATTATTTTATATGTTATTGGGGGTTTATTAATTTTAGGAATAATTGTTAATACAATTCGAATTGTTCCACAATCAAAAGCATATGTAGTTGAAAGAATCGGTGCATATAATCGTACATGTAGTGTTGGTTTGCATATTGTAATACCATTTTTCGATCGTATTGCCAATAAAGTTTCATTAAAAGAGCAAGTTGTAGATTTTGCTCCACAGCCAGTTATTACAAAAGATAATGTAACAATGCAAATTGATACTGTAATCTATTATCAAATTACCGATCCAAAATTATTCACATATGGTGTAGCTTTACCAATTAGTGCTATTGAAAATCTAACTGCAACAACATTACGTAATATCATTGGTGATTTAGAGCTTGACGAAACTTTAACATCACGTGATTTAATCAACTCAAAAATGCGTGCTATTTTAGATGAAGCAACTGACCCATGGGGAATCAAAGTACACCGTGTAGAAGTTAAAAACATCATACCACCAAGAGATATTCAAGATGCTATGGAAAAACAAATGCGTGCTGAACGTGAAAGACGTGAGGCAATCTTACAAGCAGAAGGTAAAAAAGCATCAGCTATCTTAAACGCGGAAGGTGATAAAGAAGCTACAATATTACGTGCTGTAGCCGACAAAGAAGCACAAATTGCTCGTGCAGAAGGTGAAGCAGAAGCACTACGCTTAGTATACGAGGCACAAGCTAAGGGAATTGAATATATCAATAATTCAAATCCAGATAGCTCTTATTTAACACTTCAAGGTTTTAAAGCCTTAGAGACACTATCAAAAGGACAAGCAACAAAAATCATCATTCCTAGTGAATTACAAGGAGTCGCTGGTCTTGCAACTTCGGTGTCAGAGCTATTAAAAGATAACAAACAAAAATAACGATATAAGCATACCATAGATTCTTGGTATGTTTTTTCTTTTCTTTATTAATGGTATTTGATATAATTTTTTTGAAAAAATTTTAGATTTATGCAATAAAACACAAATGTTGTGCATTAGTCTAATGAATAGGAGAAAACACAATGACCAATAAAATAATATCATTATTTAAAAGGCAACAAGAATATGATGAACATGATACCTTATTACTTGCAATACAAGAGGGAGATAAGGATGCATTAAGAGAATTATTTGATTTGTGTAAACAATCGGTTTATGGATACGCCTATTCAATCATCAAAAATCCTCAAGATGCGCAAGATATTGTGCAAGATGTATTTATTCAAATATATAAAAGTGCCCATTTATATAAACCAGAATCTAAAGCTATGGCATGGATATTTACAATCACAAGAAATATTACTTATATGAAAATACGTAAACAACAAAAAGAAACATTATTAGAAGAGCGTGAGGATTTAGAAAACTTATATGATGTCGATGTTCATAAGGAAGAAGGGCAAAAAATATTCCTACAGCAAGTATTATCAAAACTTGATGAACAAAGTCGTCAAATCGTAGTGTTACACGCATTAGAAGGATTACTTCATAAAGAAATAGCTGCAATGCTTGATATGAAACTCTCCACTGTACTTTCTAAGTACAATCGCGCAATAAAGAAATTACAAGAACTAGTAAAGGAGGAATACCCACATGAATAACAATGTAGAAAAACAAGTTAGACAGTCTTTAGTTGATGACATGCCTGATATTGATTTTAATTATATCCTCCAAGAGTGTGAGAAAATCGATATGGAAAAAAGCAAAACTCCTAAAAAATCATTTTTTCCAAAAATTTCTATTGCTCTTGCAACCGTATGTATCGCTTTATTTGCATTTATAAGTATCAACTTTATGAATGATCAAAATAGCCACTTAGTTACTGTAGCATTTGATGTGAATCCAAGCATTACAATGGATGTTTCAAAAAAAGGAACAGTCATATCAGTTGTCGCAAATAATGATGACGCTAAAAACATTATTGACGGCCTTGATTTGAATGGTACAGATGCAAATATCGCTACTACCAAAATCGTAGAAGCAATGAAATCAAATGGCTATATTACTGACTTAGAAAATACAATATTATTTACTGTTGAAGGAAACACACAACTCTCCCCTACACAACAAAATGTTGTTGATGGAATCAAAAACACACTAACTTCATCAACTACTAACAGTGCAATATTGTATCAAGAAGTCAATAACACAAGTGCCCTTCAAGAACTTGCTAATAAATATAATATTTCTGTTGGAAAAGCACAATACATCAATGATTTAATTGCAGCCGATAACACATTAACATTTGAACAACTTGCACCTCTCCCACTGCATGATTTATCACTACTTACAGTAAATGGCAATCGTAATGTCGAAGAACAAATTAGCCAAAGCGGATCAGTAAACACTACGAAGTATTTATCAAAAGATGTTGCTCTTCAAAAAGCTTTAGACGGTGCTGGTGTACCAGTCCAAGATGTAATAGAAAGTGATGTTGACTTTGATGTCAAGAACGGAATATTCTTATATGAGATAGAAATCGAAACTTCTACTGGCGAGTATGAAATTGATATTGACGCAACATCTGGAGCAATTATCTCAAGTAATTATGAACCAGAAAATAATAGTCACCCTTCAAGCAGTAATAATCTTGATGACCTTGATGACAACGATGATGATGATCTTGATGACATCAACGACAACGATGACGATGATGATGATCTCGATGACAACGATGACGATGATGATGATTTTGATGACAACGATGACGATGATGATGATGATCTTGATGACTAGTATGGTTAATTTATTATTTAGTAATAATATGGAATTTACATATTATTACTTTTTTTATTGTCAATTCATATAAAAAAGAACAACTACTATTTGTTGTTCTAATTGTATTTTTAATTATTTTTTCCACTGATATAATTTCATATTAACACTTGCTGTATTAAATATTATTCCTTCACGCTCTAATAAAGCTCTTTGTTCTACCCATCCAATTACAAGTCCACCATCACCACGAACAACACGATGACAAGGATAACTCCCATATAAACTTGACATTTTTAATACTGAACCTACTTTTCTTGCATTTCTTGGAAATCCAGCAAGAGCTGCAATTTGACCATAACTAGCTACCTTACCTTCAGGTATCTCTGCTACGATTGATAATATCAAATATGCAAAATCATCGCTTCTTTGGCTCATATAGCTCCATATAACGAACACATAGCATATTAATTATTATAAAATAGTGACTGCTTGTATAGTAGGTAACATTTGAATAGGATGATTTAAATGTTGTTGAATAAATTGGCAAATAGTTTGTACTATAATCTTTAAGTCGATTGCGATTACCATTAGCAATTCCAACAATCGGTACTCCTGTTGGCTGAATTTTACGAATGTTTTCAATCATTTTAACATTTTCACCTGATATCGAAACAAATAAAAACATATCTGTTTCGCGTATGTTATCTAGCAACATCTCTACTTCATCAATACCTTCGATAACATAAATCATCTTTTTAGTATAATAAAATTCTCTTTTAAACTCTTGTGCGACATTATATTGTAACTCTCCCGTTGCATAAATAAAAATACGTTTCGATTTATACATTAACAATAGAATTTCTGACACATCCATTTCTTCATAATCACGAGCAGTAGAAACTAACTCACTACTCACCTTAGAGACAATTAATGGATCGATTGTATGCACCTTTTCAAGTTCTATTTTAATATGTACTTTGAGCTCCGAAAAACCATCCAAATTTAACTTCTTGCAAAAACGAATAATACTTGTATGCGAGACATTACAATTCTTTGCTAGTGACTGGATTGAAGATTTAACAACCTCTTCCTTATGATGGTTAATATATTGCCATATATATATATCATTATCATTTAATTTTTCATAATTATCTTCTACTATTGTTTGTATATTCATCATGTATCCTTTCAAAATGCTCAATGTATCGATTTACTAGATAATCAAGTAATATAAAATATCCTGCAGTAAAACTCATTTGTCGTCCATATTGGTTTTCTCTATTTGGCGCCATTACTGTAATATAATCATCTGCAAGCCAAATCAATGAATTCTCTTTAGAAGCAGTTATTGCGATAATATGCACTCCTTTTAACTTCATTGCCTTAACAAAATTAATGAGTTCCTCTGTTTCACCAGAGATAGAAATCACGAACAAAACATCACCTCTTTGAATAATTTCTTCGTATCCATCTGTTTCTCCAGATGATGTCATTGTAAAGACTATTTTTCTTGCTGCTAAAAATAGACGTTTCATTTCTTGAGCAACATTTTTTTGAACTACACCATGACCATATACATAGAGGTTTTTAGCTTGGATTATTTCTTTGATAATATTATCAAAATTTCTTTTTTCTAGATATTGCATATATTCAATATATGCACTCTCCAATGTTGTAAACTTTGTTGACTCACCACTTATATAGCTACTCTCCATACGTAGATAAACTTTTAATTCAGCAAAACCTTTTAGACCGATTCGTTTTGCAAAGCGAAGTACTGTAGTTCTTGAAACATGACAATGACTTGCTAAAGTATCGATTGACATTTTCTCACACTTCTTTTTATTAGCACGAATATAATTCCATATAATAATATCATTTTCATTTAACTGTTTATAACTTCTATTAACTAACTCACTTAACATCGTCACACATCCCCCTACACATCAACTATATTATACTTGATAATTGCTAGAATTTCATCAATTAATAAAAAAACACATTACAAAACGTAATGTGCAAATTGTTTACTGAAGATAATCTAACGGATTAACTTCAGTGCCATTAATAATTAATTCAAAATGCAAATGATTTCCTGTAGATAAACCAGTTGAACCCATTTTAGCAATCTCTTGTCCTTGGTAAACTTTGTCACCTACTGATACTAAATTGCTAGAATTGTGGGCATATCTTGTGATTGTTCCATCATCATGTTCAATAACAACAATATTTCCAGCATATTCCATTGTTCCTGAAAAAGTAACTGTACCACCATCTGCAGCAACAATTGGCGTTCCATAGTCATTTGCAAAATCAACTCCGTTATGAAATTCAGTTCTACCAAATATATAGCGATAACCAAAACCCGAACTCACATAGCCACTTGTTGGTTGAATATATGAACCTGTTGAAGCCGTTTTGGGCTTTTCTAATGTTCCACGTTGGATTATTGTTATAGTTGGTTCTAGTTCAACTGTCGACGAAAGTACTTCACGTGATTGCTCTACTCCATTACTATAAGTTATAGTTGCTTCATTTAATGATGAACCGGCTATACCTTGAGTAATTACCGTCTCTTCACCAATATACTTTGTTGCATCATCTTGATATTCTATTGGACTTGGTATTTCCTCTTGATATGTTTCAACACCTGTAGTAGTTACTGTTATAAATGGTGTGTCGGTTGTTAACTTTAATACAGTATCTATTGATAGAATCTCTTGATTTACTTCGGGATTTAAAGCAAATAATTCTTCTATTGTCATGTTATGAGCACTTGCAATGTCATAATATGTATCACCACTTACTACTGTATATTCAACTTCCACTTTTTGAGTGCTTGTAAGCATTTCTTTGATATAGTCAACACCTTTGGTTTGTTCTTGATTGATAAACTCCTCTCTAATTTCTATACTTTTAGAGAATTCATGTTCAAGTGTAAATTCATTATAATATGTTTTAGCATACTCATCCAGGATTGTCTGAACTTCCTCTATCGACTCCCCATATCCAACAGCGACATTATCAATGTATAAAACTGCATCTTTTTCAATATGTATTGTATGTTCTACAATTTCATCAACAACCTCAGGCTTTGTAGCAGTTGATTCCTCTAGTGGAATTATAACTGGTTGAATTGAGACATTGTCGTCTACTACTTTAGAAACTTGAACAGTTTCAACTTTATCAATAACTTCAATTGCTTCATCTTTTGCTTCATTGTATACATCAATATTATCGACTATAGCAACTGTTTCACCATTTACCTTTATTTCATATGCTTGGGTAGTAGTCATACTAAGACCAATCGCAAACGATATTAAAATCACGAATGGCAAGATATACTTTACATATGGACTCTTCATATTTAAATCAATAATATCTCGTAACTTAAACTCTTTAATTTTGCTGTATACCAGCTTTGTTTTTTTCATTGTTGTAATAAATATTTTTCTTGTTTCTTTTGTTTTATTTATTACAGCACTATATATTTCTTTAACTTTTCTTGTTAACAATTTACATCACTCCTTAGCTCGTACATTGTATTATGCAAGAATATTAAAGTCAAAGTTATCGACAATTTTACATATTTGTTTTATAAATTCTAACATTATACTAGATTTATTTTTGAATATACTAAAAAAGAGTGACAATCACTCTTTTATAGACTAATAATTAACGATTCTGTATTTTTAACATTTATATCGCTGTATTTTTCTTTAATCTTTTTATTTCCGCTATCCGTTATTACTAACATCGTAATTGGATTGATCTCTTTTTCCTTTAAGAAATTAATATCAAATTGTATTAATGAATCACCCATTTCTACACGGTCACCAACACGTACAATTGGTGTAAACCCCTCACCTTGAAGTTCTACGGTTTCTAGTCCAATATGAATAAGTATTTCCATACCATTGTCTAACTCAATACCTACTGCATGATTACTTGGCTCCATTACCATTGCAACTTTACCAGCAGCAGGTGCATAAATACATCCTGTTTCAGGTATGATTGCAATTCCATCCCCCATCATTTTTGTTGAAAATACTTCATCGGGTACATTTTCTATTGCTACTGTTATTCCATTTGCAAAAGCATGTAGACCTGATTTTTTTCTAGAGAATAATCCCATTATTTCAACTCCGGCCAGAAGTCTTTATTAACTTCAATTAAATCATCTAATAT
>CAYJEM010000053.1:0-14144 GCA_964369175.1 uncultured Erysipelotrichales bacterium
CTGCTGTTACTACTTCATTATCTTCACTAGCATGTATTTGCGAACCAGTCGAAAACACTAATAGCAATGATAACAATAACGATAAACTTTTTTTACATATATTCATATTTTTCCCCTTTCATGAATTGTATATATATATATATATATATACTACCGATATTATAACACAGTAGGTGTCAAATAAAAAGGCACTAATTTCTCACCAATTGATGTGTTAATTGTAAGACTAACTTATATTTTAAAAATATAATTAGAAGCTGCTTTGATTCACTTTGTTCATTTTTGTATACCTACATATATGATTTTGTTGATGCTGCTATATCTGATTCACGTAATACTTATACTGTTGTTTCATCGGCTCTAATATATTCCATTTGTAGTAGCCATATAGTCTAGCCAACCAGTTTGATTAATTGGGCCTTCTTCACTTTTAACAATAATATGTTGAAATCGCGATATTTGAACATCATTATTATCACTGTCTATACCTGGTTGCTTTTTCTTTTGGTAAAACACACTTTTACCAATACCATGGTGTTTACTAAAAAACAACAAACGTGAGTGATGTTGCTTCAAACTCTCTAAAGATTTTAAGCTATACATAATCTAGTTTATAATTTGATTTCATGCTTACGATAAAAAAGGGAAAGCACACTTTGTACTTTCCCTTCTATCTAATTATTTTACTTTTATTGTTTTTCTTGTTTTTCTTAGTACGATAAATCCTAATGTCGTTGTTGCTATTAATCCTGCCCATAATACAGTTTGTGTATTATCTCCAGTTGATGGTTTTGTTTGAATTGCACTATATTTTGCATATAATGTAATATTTCCTGCAGGCATTGGTGTACTAAAGTCAAATCTTACTGTAAGTTCTGGATCTAAATACCATCCTACAAATTCGTATCCTGGTTTTGTTGGATTTGCTGGCTCTATAATACTTCCACCAAACTCAACTGTTTGATCAGGTACTTCACTACCACCATTTTCTTCATATGATACTGTGTATTCATTTCTAGTCCACGTTGCAGTTAATGTATTTGTATCTGGGTTATATTCATATCCTGTAAATATATAACCTTCTTTTGTTGGTTCTTTTAATGCTGTATCTTCAGTAATAATTTGTTTTTGTGGTTCTTTACCGTCGACATTATCGATTGTAATTTCTCCACCATTTTCGATTTCAAATGAATCTGTTGGTAATGTTCCTCCAGGTACATCTGGCACACCTGGGTATGTTACTACTAACATTGGTCCATACGTATAAGTAAATGTAAATACTTCTCTTGTTGGTCCAACGATTTGTGTAAGTGGTGTTTCAATCCATCTTCCTGTAGCTTGATCATAATGTTCATCCGCAAACATTTTTGCTGGGGTACTATTAATTGTACCTACTGCAGTCGGGTCAATTGATGGAACTCCATCTTTATAGAATGTTACCCATTCTACGATGTCATCTTTCATCGCTCTTCCTGCCCATGTACCATTAATAATTTTATAAATTACTTTTGTTTGATAAATATCTTCAATACCATCATTATTTTCATCTACAACCCATACTGCATATAAGTTTACTATTCCATTATTTTCAGCTGTTAAGTTAGTAACTAACTCTTCATTTGTATAATCTACAGTTGTTCCATTTTCTGTTAAAGACCATCCAACAAATAATGAACCTTCTTTTACAAATGTATTTGTTGATAATGCTTTTGCATCTTCATCATATACAAATGATTGGTTTGGCATATCAGTAGATGTTGACTCGCTTCCATGGAAGTCTACTTCATAGCTATTTGCCACATATTCATATGTATATGTTACTTCTTCTGTTGTGAAAAGTAATGTTTCATTTGGTTCTACTGTTGTCCATCTTCCTTCATCGTATCCTGGGATTCCAGTACTTGTAGGTTTTGTAAATGATGCAGTTGCATCTGCTTCATTTGATGGTTTATCACCTTTTTTGAATGTTACTACTTCACTTGTTGATGTTGGGTCTCCAGTTACTGATGTCCATGTACCATTTGTTACTACATGATTTACTGTCGTTTGGTAAATATCAGGAATGCCATCTCCTGGCATATCTGCTCCATTTAAGTCTTCTTCTGTTGGGTCTACTAATGTATCTGTTGTCCACACTGCTGTTACTGTTTTATCACCTGGGAATTCATAGTTTTGAACCTCTTCAGTTGTAAATGTTCCTTCTACTCCTTCAATTGTCCATCCTACTAATACATTTCCTGGATTTGTTGGTATTTCTACTGTATTTGTAACTGTTTTATCATTTTCTGTTACATCTGCTTTACTAGTGTTTCCATCTGTAAATGTTCCACCATTTCCTTCAAATGTAATATCATATGGTACTACCGTTACTACTGATGGCTCACTAGTTGCCGTTTGTCCATTTCTTCCATCTGTTACTTCGACTACATATGTTATTGATCCTAATGTACTTGTTACTGGATTGTATGTAGCTCCTGTTGCCCCTGGAATCTCTGTTAAGTTTCCTAATGCATCTTGTGTATACCACTTATACGTTAAGTCACCATCTACTGAACCAGTTGACATACCTGTTGCAGTTAATGTTACATCTCCATCTTGTTGTACTGTTACAGCATCAGTTTCTGGTGCTATTCCACCTGGATTAGTTACTGCTTGTGTTACTGTTGGTATGATTGGTGTGTATATATATTCGTATGTTACAGTTGTAACTCCAGCTACGTAAGGAATTGATCCTGTTGAATCGTTATCTATCCAAGCTCCACCTTCGTATCCGTTAGTCGCTGTTCCTGTTGGTGGTGTGTATGTTGCTGTTGCCACTGTTGGATCAAGAGATAAATTTCCGTCTCCGTCTTTAAACGTTACTACTTCTGACGTTGATGTTGGTGATCCTGCTTGCGAAGTCCATGTACCATTTGTTACATTATGAACTACTGTTGCTTGATAGATATCTGGGATACCATCTCCTGGCATATCTCCATTTAAGTCTTCTTCTGTTGGATCTACTAATGTATCTGTTGTCCACACTGCAGTTACTGTTTTATCTCCTGGGAATTCGTAGTTTTGAACCTCTTCAGTTGTAAATGTTCCCTCTACTCCTTCAATTGTCCAACCTACTAATACATTTCCTGGATTTGTTGGGATTTCTACTGTATTTGTAACTGTTTTATCATTTTCTGTTACATCTGCTTTACTAGTGTTTCCATCTGTAAATGTTCCACCATTTCCTTCAAATGTAATATCATATGGTACTACCGTTACTACTGATGGCTCACTAGTTGCCGTTTGTCCATTTCTTCCATCTGTTACTTCGACTACATATGTTATTGATCCTAATGTACTTGTTACTGGATTGTATGTAGCTCCTGTTGCCCCTGGAATCTCTGTTAAGTTTCCTAATGCATCTTGTGTATACCACTTATACGTTAAGTCACCATCTACTGAACCAGTTGACATACCTGTTGCAGTTAATGTTACATCTCCATCTTGTTGTACTGTTACAGCATCAGTTTCTGGTGCTATTCCACCTGGATTAGTTACTGCTTGTGTTACTGTTGGTATGATTGGTGTGTATATATATTCGTATGTTACAGTTGTAACTCCAGCTACGTAAGGAATTGATCCTGTTGAATCGTTATCTATCCAAGTTCCACCTTCATAACCATTTGTAGGTGTACCACTAGGTTCAATATAATCCGCTGTAGCACCTGTCTCATTTGATGGGTTTCCATCTTTTTTGAATGTTACTACTTCTGATGTTGATGTTGGTGATCCAGCTTGCGAAGTCCATGTACCATTTGTTACATTATGAACTACTGTTGCTTGATAGATATCTGGGATACCGTCTCCTGGCATATCTCCATTTAAGTCTTCTTCTGTTGGGTCTACTAATACATCTACTTCCCACACTGCAGTTACTGTTGTATCTTCACTAAATTCTCTTTCTTCTAACTCTGTAGTTGTAATTACCGTATTATCAGGTAATCTCCATCCTACTAATACATTTCCTGGATTTGTTGGTGTTAGAACACTTCCGTCAGTTAAGGTATCATCATTTCCAGTATCATATTCTTTTGTAGTTGTATCATAACTAAATGTTCCACCATTTGCATCTGTTGTTACTGTATGTGGTTCGACTGTCACAGTAACTTCATTTGTTGTTACCTCAGCACCGTTTCTTGTATCAGTAATTTCTACACGATACTCTTTTGTACCTAATTCATCTGTACTTGGTGTATATGTTGATGTTACGACACCTGGCACTTCTACCCATGCTCCAGTTTCATCTTCTACAAACCACTTATATTCTAAATGATCTGTGTTTCCATCAGTTGGTACACCTGTTGCAGTAATTGTTACATTTTCTGTTCTATTTACTGTTGTTGATGTTCCTTCTGGTGAAGGTGTTGTAATTAACAGACTTCCTGTTAATCCTTCTGGTGTATGTGTAAATGTATATGTCGGTGCTCCAGCATCTTTTGTGATTGTTGTTGGAGGTGTTACATCCCATGAACCACTTTCACTATAGCCATCATTTGCCACACTTGTTGGCGCAGTAGGCAACGTTGCAGTTCCTGTTTCGCTTGGATTTCCTTCACTATCATAGAATGTTACCCATTCTTGTTTTGAAGTCGTTGCTCCATCCCATGTTCCGTTTACTGTTTCATACGTCACAACTGTTTGATATTTATCTGGTGTTCCATCACCGTTTATATCTTCTTCCCACATAGCAGTTACTGTTGTATTACTTGTAAAAGTCCTTGCTTCTAATTCTTCAGTTGTAAGTAGTTCTGTTTCCCCAGGTACTTGCCAACCTAAAAATATATTTCCTGTTTTGGTTGGTTCTTTGACATCAACATAACCAATTATATCATCATTATTTGTATTATATGATATTGATGGGTCTGTTGTATCTGTAAATTCTCCACCATTTGCATCTGTAGTAACGGTATAAGGCAATACATTTACTGTTGCAGTAATTGGCTCACTAGTTGCTACGTCACCATCATTATCAGTCATTTCAACTTTATAAATTTGTGTTCCTAAATTCGAAGTATCTGGTGAGTAGGTAATACCTGTAGCACCTACAATAGGCACCCAGTTATTTTCACTATTTTGTACAAACCATTGGTATTGTAAATCTTCATCTGGTGTTCCAAATGAGCTACCCGTTGCAGTAATTACTACTTCTTCATTTTTGTATACGTCAGCAGTAGTTGTACTAACATCAACACCATTAATTTTTGTAATATCTAAAGTGACTTGTGGTAAATACTCAGGTGTTGAATGTTCTAATACAACTGCCGATAGTATTGGGTTTCCATCTGCATTTAAAGTGTTTGAACGGTTTTCTACGCCTAATTGGGCTGAACTATAAATTGTTGTATTTTCTTCTATTGCTTTGGTTTTATATGTAAAGCTTGCACTTTCACCAGGTTCTAATAAAGGAATTCTATATATTAGTTCATTTTTTATTGCATCATACGTTGCTCCAACTGTTGATTGATACGTTGTGTTTTCTGGTATTACTTGGCGTACAATTAAGTTCTCTGCCGTTAAATTACCAGTATTTCTTACAGTAATTGTATAATCAATATCATCATTTACTTCTACATTAGTAGGTGTACTTGTTGTATTTTCAATTGTAAGTTCACTATAGCTTGATACAAGAGCATTTGCTTGTTTATCTAATGTGATTCTATTATCTGTACCTGTATAGTCAACATAATCTATGATTGTTGGTCCAGGAGATGTACCTTCTTGCGTATTCCCAATTTTGATTTGATCCCATTGTACACTTGTATAATCAAATTCTTGATAGAAGCTAATCCTTGCATGAGTAATTCCATACTCATGGAAATTCCAGTGAATCCCTTTTGTTTTTTCATCATATGTAATTCCGTACTTTATTAGATCTTCAGCAGTTTTAATCGTAACTATTTGTGTTTCTTCTACATCACTTAAACGATATGTAAGAGTCATTGGATGTGTCTCATCAAATCGAAGTTTGAATAGTTCACCTACTGTAGTAGAAAGATCTGAGGTAGAAGTTAAAACTTCTTTTAAATTATTTTTTATTTCCAATAAATCATCTACTGATTTTCCATTTGCGGTTTGTGGTTCTCCCTTT
This sequence comes from uncultured Erysipelotrichales bacterium, assembly GCA_964369175.1. Classification (GTDB taxonomy): domain Bacteria; phylum Bacillota_I; class Bacilli_A; order Erysipelotrichales; family Coprobacillaceae; genus Tannockella. Next base: position 6,128 of record CAYJEM010000053.1, read on the forward strand.
GAGTCATTAGTTGACATTGCAGCCTCATATTTAGTAAATACATCATCTTGCAAGTCAATACCTACATAGTAAACAACAGCGCCTAGTTCATCAACTTGTTTGGACAACGTTGATGTAGCTGTTTGCCCCTGGGTAGGGTTTCCATCGGTTACAAATATTACAACATCATCTCTGTCAACATGTTTATCAAATTCTTTTTTTGCTTCACTTAAACCAAGTTCCCAGTTGGTACGATACTGCCCAATTGTATTATAAAAATCAACCCCAAATGGTGAAGTAGATAGAGGCGCTTCAGCATAAATTCCCGAATGTGTAATGACACCAGCTGAATTTGTCGTAAATCCAGCAAATGATTTATAACCGATGTGACTTTCTGGATTTGCTGCAATAATATCATTTGATAACTCACCAAATAATATTTTAGAAACCATCATTCTGTCATGACACTTTCCAGTAGCATCTAAATGCTCTAGTTTTTCCTGTGCAGTTGTACCAGGGATACTATCGATTTTATGTGGTGAATAGAATCTCGGTGTTGTATCCCCACCAGTATATGCATCACTTAGCTTATTAAAATATACTTTTTCAGCATCTGTTATCGTATTTTCATTAGCACTATTATGGTCATAAAAAAATATGTTTTTTCCTTTGTTATCAACATCTATTATTTCATAATGATGATCTTGCATCGCGTCAGCACCATTAAATGTAGTATTAATTTTAACTGTTGATAACTCTGTTGCTCTGCCAGTTTCTATCGCTTTTACTTTTATATGGTTAGCTAAATCATCACTAGCCCTAATTTTATCCCACCCAGCAGTTATACCTGTTGCTTGAGGATTAAAATAATAAAAATATCTATTGGTATCAATTGTTACATCAACACGATAGTAATGATCTTCATGCATACAAGGTGATGTACTTATTACATCACTGGTATTACTTGAATACATGTTCATCGATCCTGATTGATCCAATATAAACATTACATTTAGTGGTTGTGACAGTGCTTTTGCAGTAAAATCTATATCCACTTTTAGTATATTTTCCTCTTTATTATTATCATTATCAAAATATACAGAAGTATTACCTTCGGCTATCGTTTTATTTAATTCCATATCAGCTTCTAACTGATTCATCGAAGTATCAAATCCTACTTCTGTTAATTCATCACTAATATCTACTCTAGTATTTATTAATGATATGTAATCCTCTTCTAATGTATATAGTATTTTTTCATTAATCGTTGCAGCCTCAAATACATTCACTGTACTAACACATAGAAAAAAAACTAATACAATATTTATAATCCTCTTCATTCCCTAACTTTTCCTACCTTCCATAATCACACTCATAGATTACACACATTTTATATTTTTACACATATAACATTTTAGCTAAAATGGCTAGTTATGTAAACATATAATTGGGTATATTCATAACTATTTTGTATTTTTAATCATATTTGTGTAGCTACTAAACAGTATTTTTTTAATTTGCATAAAAAAAACGAAATTATGTGATTATATCATGAAAAGATGAAAATGTAAGACAAACAAATTAAATTAAAATTTCTCTGGAAAATAATAAATCTTAAGTGACAAGATAGACACTAGAAGAGATAATTTTTGTATTGACAGCATTCAAACCATAAACAAAGTTAGTATTGAAAATTCAGTTATAAATATTGCGAGAAAGCATGAAAAAAATAGACTTGTACACCTATGCTAAAATATGGATACCAATATTGGTATCCACTACTTTCATTCTATAATTTAATAGTTAAATTTATTTTTACAATCACGTTTTCCTTAAAAATAGCAAGAGCATAGACAGTATTTTTTTTCATCTACACGATAAATTAAGGTATCGTTTTTTACCACTTTACGGTATCCTTGTTCATGCAATCTGTCATCATATCAAAAGCTATATATTCTAGGAATACTTTTTTAATGATCATAACATTTTGTTAATTCATTTAAAAAAATTGGTATCGGCAGATCAACCATTTCCAAATTAGAAAACGGTAATACTAATCCTACATTTAATATACTCTAAAGATTAGCTGAAGGCATGAATCAAGGTTATTGATGTATTTTTATAGTAATCTACTTTTCAAGCAACCAATCAATTACATTTATTACTTTTATGCCATCATAGTTTCCAATAGTAAAACGGTCAAGAGTCAAGACAATTTTTTCATAATTATCTTTTATATTGATGAGTGAAGTCATTTCTCTTTTAAAGGTTTCTTCATTTGTCATATCGGCTGTAACTTGAAAATATGTTATTATATCTTCTTTTTGAACAACGAAATCAATTTCGTTTTCACCAACTTTACCAACATTAATGCGATATCCTCTTCGTCTTAATTCAAGAAAAACAATGTTTTCGATGCTAAAACCTAAATCATAATTACGTTTTGGCAATATAAAGTTACGAAGTCACATATCTACTATATATAGTTTTTTATTAACTTTTAGTAGTTGTTTTTTTACAATATCAAAACGTTCTACTGGATAAAATATAAATGATTCTGTTAATGCTTCAATATAATCACCTACAGTATTTGGTGAGACTTTTCGACCACTTGATATTAAATAGTCAGTAACACTTTTTATGGAAACAGGACTTCCAACAACACTAGATAAAAATTTTGCGATTGATTTAAGAAGCAGTATATCATTTATTTTTCGCTTAGATGGATCTTTCTCTTTTCTTATACCGCAACCTTCAATATCTTTGACAATAACCGTATTATAAATACCCTCAAGGTATGTACTTATCTTTTCAGTAGTTTTATTCATTGTTGAAATATATGGAAGTCCTCCATATTTCGTGTATTCAAGAAAAGCTTTGTCTGTTTCTAAATTAGAAATCTCAAGATATTCACTAAAAGACAGTGATAGCATAGAAATTTCAATATATCGTCCTGTTAAAAGTGTTGCTAAGTCACTAGAGAGCATATATGCATTAGAACCAGTAATATAGATATCTGTATTTTCCTTTACATATAAACTATCAACTACTTTTTCAAATGCTGGCACTTTTTGTATTTCATCAAGAAAAATATAGGTGGTTTTATCCGTTACTAATCGTTCCTTGATATACGCATATGGTTTATGATAATCAAGTAATTCTTCATATTCTAATTCTTCAAAGTTAATGGTAATGATTTGTTCATTAGAAATTCCTTGTTCTTTTAAAAAGCTTTGATATTGCATAAATAAAGTAGATTTTCCACATCTTCTAATACCTGTTACAACTTTTATTACCTTTTCATCTTTCCATGATATTAATTTATGTAAATAATTCTTTCGTGTTACCATAAAAGCACCTCCTATATAGTATATTCATTTCAGCATAAATAATACTAAACCCAATTTAAATTCCCATTTGGGAATATATTTTGCTTTTTGCTTATTTATATTCCGTAATTTAAATTATAACTTAAAACTAAAAATATTAACCAATCAACTTGAATACTGTTATTATTCAACAATAACATAAAATTTATATTGACCTTAGCTACCATGTACAAAGTACTTCATATAAACTCATGTTTTTATCACTTACACTAGCCATACATTATATTAACATCAGCTAATTCTTTAGAATGTAATGTTGTTGCTTTTATATCTATTTCGAAATCATTTTTTTACTCATATCAAAAATACCCATGATATATTAATAAAACACCACCATGTAAATGAGGTGGTGTTTTATTGACATACTGAACGGCAGCAGTGAATCTATAAAAATATAATAAACAGGTATGATATTTACATATCTTTAATAGGTAAGATAATTTATTTTTTGATTTTTGATGCATCATTGCTTATTTTTTCAAATGCTCCTTTAGCTTGTATACTCCATAACTTAGAAATATTAAAATTATATGTTTCAAGCTTATTTTGTAAATTTGTTAATTTCATGAAATCCACTTTAAATTCTCTTTCTGTTTTGCTAGATGTTAGCTCTTTGAGGGATTTCAGGCTACAACTTCGCATTATTTCATCTTCTAATTTCTTTACTTGTGGAATACATAGTACTTGCTTTATAATTTTTTGCTTCTTTAAAAATGTAATATTTTCATTTAGTATTTTAGTATTTTCAACATCAGTATCAAATACCAAAACCACAACTGTATTTTCACTTAAACGCATGATTCGAGATATATTTATTTTGTTTGTAATTATATTAAAAACTTCTATTTTTCCTGGAATAATTAGCTGCATCTCTGTTTTAAGTACACTCAGTAATTTTTTTTCATTTTCTCCTTCGACATAGTAATGATACTTTTGATATTTTGTTCTTGCCATGTGTTTTGTTTATTCAAGTGCATCTAACAACGATAAGTCTGGAGATGATGAAAATAAATCATTTTCTATTGCATGTTTGAGTGAATCTGTATTTCTTTTTAATAATGTTGCAGCATTTATTGTTGTGATAACATATTTTTCATTTTTCTTTTGTTTTTTAAAGAATGTAAATGTATGTTTTGGAAAAGGAATATCTGCTATTTCTGTATTGTGCGTTGTAAAGAATAACTGATTATTTGGTTGTAAATGACTTGCCATAATACATAAGAAGGCTTTTTCTAAATCAGTGTGGATATATGGGAATTTTTCATCACAGTAGTAAAATTTATGAATATTTGATGTTATAGAATATATTATTTTTGCAATATCAATACCATTTTTAGTACCACTAGATAACTTGTTTTCCTTTATTACTTGGTCATCTTGTATAATTAATTCGTAGTTTTCTGTGATTATTACATAGGTGTTTTTTACACCATTAATTTTAGTAACATCTATGATTGAAGGATCTAACGTCATCAATGTTACCTTCAAAACATTAAGATATCGACTATCTTCATCTGTCTCCATAATTTTATCATGTTCATCAGTTTGTGAAAAATGCCAACAAAAATCAACATCTAACTTATTCAACTTAATTATATATGAATCCTCATCACTAAATTGTATTAACTTTAATTTATCAACACATTTTTCATAACTATCTGTTTTGTTTATTGATGCTTGTAATATATCTAATTCTAGTTTTGCATTAACATCTACCTTTATGTTTACGCGAAACAATGAATAGCTATCTGTAATATCATTGTAATTCGAAACAAGATCAATAGATATATATGAATCATTTTCTTTATTATTAATAACTTGAATGAGTCCTTGTGGATTTTTAGTATACAAAAAGTTAAATACTAATTTTAATATATCACCAAATGCTGTTTTTCCTGTTGCATTTGCTCCCATCATAACATTAACTCGTTTATATCTAAAGTTTGGTCTGTATAAGAGATGTTCATCTTCTATATATGAATTAACAATCTTTTTTGGATATGAAAAATTGATAGAAAAATCATCAAATGCAAAAAAGTTATCTGCCTTAAAATTCATCACTATCATATCTATGTTCTCCTTCCATATTATTTCGTTATTTGCGAAGTAACACATATATAATACACCACTTTCCTATTTTTAACAACTTATATTGTTTATATATTGAATATACACTTATTTACAGTATATATTCATGAGTACAATAAATATATTGGGATATATAACATAAGTATAAAAGATCAATTGCTATGATAACCTACACTGATATGAAAAAATATTATAACTATTTATCGTACTAGTAAAAAATATACTTGGATATACTGTATTATTTTTTCTTATAACAATGTCTAGTCCAAGTTCAAATTCCTTTCTCAATTCATTAAACAAATGGTATCCTTATCTTACAGAGATAATCGTCTTTTATAACCATATTTTTGCTTTATCCCACCTGTCATAGTAATTAGTGATTTATTTCGTTTAATTTGAATATATATGACTGAAATTTATTCAAATGATACAGCAATCTACAGTATTCCTTCAACGATTTACATCATCTTTTTTATTTCCATTTTTGCTTGTCGAACTCCTCGCAATTGAGGATGGTACATAGTCATATCTTGTAATATTGCATTTGCTTCTTCTTGCATATTTACTTGTTTATAAGACATTGCTTTATAGTATTGTATAACGTTGATATATGTTGCTACATATCCTATAGTTTCTTTTGAAGCAATTTCTATTGCTTTATAGTAGTTTCCGTGTAGATAGTATTTTTCAACTTCTAATGCTTGTATTTCTCTTTCTATAAATATTTTCAAATCAGGATCAGAGATATTAGAAAAGTACGTTATTGATTCTTGATAATATTTTTCAAAAGCTTGTTCTCTATCGCTATTATTCGACTTTAAGTACTCTGCTTGATAATATAATACAGTTCCTCTATGGTTTACTGATATTTTATTATTTATGAATTGCTTTATTTGATCTGATAACTGACACTCTAAAGAAATACGAAATGCAATTTTTTCAATTATTGATTGATATAATGTTTGAAAAGAAAGTATGTATAATATTCTAAATGCATTGTATACATCACCTACATTACGAGATTCATGGTATATATAATTTACCATATTACTTACTTGTTTTTTGAAGTTTGCAAGAATTATCATATATATAAACATTACTACCAAGGCAAGTAATAACCATAAAAAGTTCCCTGTACTAATTGACATATATACAATGATTGTTATACTTACAAACCAATATATCCAAGTATATGTTTTTAATTTTCTAAGTTGTTTTGATAATTGTTTATAATATTTGTTTTCCATTAAATCACTTGCTTTGTTTCTTTGGTTACTCTTTGTCTTTTTGATTACTTTTTTATATTTTTTTGTATAATATTTTATATGATTTTTATCATACTCGTTATCAAGTAAATCTTCTAGTAGTTCAATAGCTTTGTCATAAAAACCTAGTGCAGTATATGCTTTTATACCTAAAATATATATTTGTTCATAATAATGTTCTTCATTACTTTGTTTTATATAATCTACAATAGTAATTGCTTCTTGATAGTTTTGAGTAGACATATGACGAAACATATCTAGCACTAAGTTGTATTTTTCAACAGTGTCACTTTTCATGATTTGTAAAATATGTTTACTATACATCATGGTTCTATCATAATATTCATTAAATGCTTGTTGCTTTTTAGTATTTATTTTATCAAAGTTAAATTCATACTCATATGGATTTCCATATTGTAACAAATGTATAAGATAACCCTTATCTTCTACAACATATTCTAACACTTCTGGATCTTTTATTGCTTCTTGCAATATTTGTGCATATATTTTTTCTAAATCTTTGTTTTTTCCTTTTAAATCTAGTTTTTTTAAAGCTAATAATGTGTTTTGTATATCATTACTATTTTCATAGTATTGATATATACTCAACAATATTTTGTTTATTCTTAAATTGTATATATACAATATCACATAATATAAAGGAAGCGTAAAGACCCATAGCATTAAATATAAAAAATCTTGAAAGTATATCGCTATACATAATATTACAAGCATATAAAGACCTGCACCAAAAGCACTTTTTATATATCCGTTAAGTACAAGTGTATTGATTCGATGTGAACAATTAGATAGTTCGTATGTTTTCATTATTATTCCCCCTACAAATAAAATAATTATAACAAAAACACAAGATAGTTTCTATATAATAAAACCTAATGTCAGACATTAGGCTTTATTGATTGAACTAATTAAATTATTTATATTTACAGTGAGTTCGTACTAAAAACAGATAAACACCTAAAAGGAGCAGATATTTAGAATTCTTTTTCGAATCAAATACTTGTTTTAACAAAAAATTTAATTCATTTGGAGACGAAGACAACAAATATGTCTTATGATGAAATTTTGAAATATCGCCAAGATAAGTCAAAGCCTATATTTGGTGAAATGACGGATGAATTGAAATAAGTAATAACGCACCAGAACGTGCAATCCGCCCACTAGCAGTAGAACGTAAAAACTGGCTGTTTGTAAGTACACCCCATGCTGCAAATACATCGAGTTGTTATTACAGTATTGTAGAAACTGCAAAGCTAAACAACTTGAATCCACGTA
>CAYJEM010000054.1:0-10503 GCA_964369175.1 uncultured Erysipelotrichales bacterium
TGTTATAAATATGTTACAATCTATTACTGTGTAAAAGGAGAGGAATTATGAAAGAGAATAAAAAGAAGAAAGAAGGCAAATCAAACAATATATTTAAATCAATTGCCGCCTATCTTGCAAAAAGTGTTTGGAGAACAGTAATGTTTATCGGGGCAATGCTTGTCTTAGTATTTATACTAATAGCTGTTATCTCATCGGTTATACCTAATCAAAAAACAATTACTTCTTCTGCAGATTTAGAGAAAGTTATTAAAGTAAGTGAATTGACTACTTATAAGTCTCCATATCATGGAATAGCAGAAGTAAGTACACAAGAGAGTATTGACAGTAACAAAGAAGAACACGATTATTATGTATATTACAAAGCCGAGGTTTTAGCTGGAATTGACTTTTCAAAGATTTCAATATCAAAAAAGGATGAAAATACTTATATAGTCAATATCCCTGATGCAAAAATTCAGGATATAAAAATAGATATTGAATCGCTCGAATATATTTTCAAAAACGAGAGCGCTGAAACATCTACTGTTATAGAAGAAGCATATCAAGCATGTCATGATGATATAAATGTAGAGATACTAAGCGATCTTGCTATACAAGAATATGCTCAAAAAAATGCAAAAAATATTATTGATGCAATGGTTGTTCCTTTTTTAGAAGAGAACAATAACGATTTTAAAATAGAGTATGTTTTTGGAGGTGAAGTACATGAATAATAAAAAGTTAATTGGTTGTGTACTTACGTTATTACTGTTATTAAGTGGATGCGGTCAAAACAGTAATAAAACACTACAAATCAAAGATATGAAAGCAGTATCTGAATTAGCTGTTTTTGAAACTTATTACCATAATGTTGCAAGATTTCATGAAGAAGATGCTGAAGGTTTCTTGTTTTGGCAAAAAGATAAACATTTTTGGATAGAATATAGTGGATATGTAACTGTTGGTATTGATTCATCAAAACTTGCATTTACAGTTAATGGTGAAAATGTAGAAGTTACACTTCCCAAAGCTAAAATTTTAGGTAGTGGTGTTGACGCAGCATCTTTAACACAAAATTCATTTTTTGAAGGCGAGAATACGGCTAGTGCTGATGCTGATGACCAGACTGAAGCGCTTAAGGTTGCCCAAGACACAATGGAGGAAGAAGCTAAAAAAGATACATTTTTATTATCAGAAGCAGAAGCAAGAACAGAGGAATTGTTAACAAATTACATCAATGGAATAGGTGATGTGACGGGTATTGAGTATAAAATTATTTTTACATACATTGAAGAAACGCCTGCTCAAGAGCAAGCTACAGAAGATACCCAAGAACAACAACAATAATTATGATAAGCACATATATGATAATTTCGTATATGTGCTTTTTTATGTAAGCGTACAATAATAAGGCACTAGAATAAGCACCTCCCATCTGATATTAGTCTATCATCTTGGGAAGTGCTTATTCTAGTGCCTTATATTTCGCCTTACTTTTTTTCCATTGTTTCCAGATTATAACTCTTATTCTAGTCCGTAATCTTTCACTTATTTTTGTTAAAGCACTTTTCATTTTAGCTTTTCTAAAATAATTTACCCAACCTCTAATTAATTGGTTTAGCTTTCTTATCCTAATACCTAGAGATACACTCCAACTTCTTTTTGTCAATCTTTTAAGTTCTCTCTTGAACCTTCTAATCGATATTTCATGTGGTCTACATTCCCATTTGTTATTCATTTTGACATAGCTAAAACCTAGAAATTTATTATTCATTGGTCTTGTTATTTTAGTTTTCTCGGCATTTACTATTAGCCCTAGTTTCTTTTCTATGAATATTGTTATTGATGCTAGAACTCTATCTGCTGCTTTTTCACTTTTTACAAAGATATTACAGTCATCGGCATATCTTACAAAGTTTAATCCTCTTGCCTCTAACTCTGTATCCAGTTCATTTAACATTATATTAGATAATAACGGGCTTAAGTTTCCTCCTTGTGGTGTGCCTATTTCTGTCTTTTCTATTTTATTTCCAACCATTACTCCACTTACCAAGAATTTTCTTATTAAAAACACTACATCTCCATCTTTAATTGTTCTCGATATGATATTCATTAATCTATCGTGGTGTACTGTATCGAAAAAGCGTTCTAAGTCTATATCTACTATCCATTCGTATCCATCATTTAAGATTTCAAGACTTCTTGTGATTGCCATTTCACAGCTTTTTCTTGGTCTAAACCCAAAACTTGAATTACTAAACAGTTCTTCATAGATTGGCACTAATACTTGCACCATCGCTTGTTGTACCACTCTATCTACCGTTGTTGGTATTCCTAGTTTTCTCATCTTTCCATTTTCTTTTGGGATTTCTACCCTTTTTACAGGTTGTGGCTTGTATTTTCGTTTGCGTATATCATCCAATAGCTTATTTTTATTTTGTTTCAAGTACTCGTGTAGTTCTTCTACACTTATCCCATCAACGCAGCTACTCCTTTGTTTGACACCACTTTCTTAAATGCAAGATTGAGGTTATCCCTACTTAATATTTTTTCTAAAAGTTCCATTTTGTCTTTTCCTTTCTAATTCGTGAACTGTAAAATCATCTTTTTTGAGTAACCCTTTGAGTTACGCTCATACTCTCCTCATTAACACATTCTGACTATTTACAATCTGACATTTAGTAGTTACGACAACTACAATTTGTTCAGTCCTTCCCACCCCTCATGGTGGTACTATGACCTCTGCTGACTTCTTGCAATTCGTTGTTACTATGAATATCACTTCACTTGCAAGACCTCCCGAGGTAAGATACATAACTTTCATCTTTTACCTACTTAATTTACTGCAATGAGTTACGCTCACTATTTGGACTTTTGTTTGGTTAGTAACATCACCCCTCATTACAGCCTTAGTATTAAGTTTCTTTTCGTTAGGCCAAGATTTTGCACTACACTTTCTTCAGCTCATACCTCACGATATGCACCTTGTACGTTACTATGTGGTTGGTTGTGAGTTCCTCCACTCTGGACTTTCACCAGTTAGCTATGTACTATACTCGGCACACTAACAAAACTCAGATGAATTACTTTCATCTGAGTTTTCTATTTACTATCTTGTTTCGATAGCTTCTACTATGCTTTTAACATATTCTTCAACCTTTTTAGGTGCGTCTATACCGTATTTTTCTATGATCCTTACAATAGCAGATCCTACAATAACACCGTCTGCTTTGTTTGACATTTGTTTTGCTTGTTCTTTTGTCGATATTCCAAAACCTACTGCAACTGGTAAATCAGTTACTTCTTTAATATAAGAAACTATGCCATCAATATCAGTAGTTATATTTTGTCGTACACCAGTAACACCAAGAGATGATACAAGATAGATAAAACCATTTGCTTCTTTAGCAATCATTTTAATTCTATCGTTTGATGTAGGTGCAATAAGTGATATGAAATCTATTTCATAGTCTTTGAAATGCATGGAAAATTCTGCTTTTTCTTCAAAAGGAATATCAGGTAAAATTACACCACTAATACCTATTTCTTTGCATTTTCTTGCAAATTTTTCTATTCCATAAGAATAGACAATATTCGCATAGGTCATAAAAACTAGTGGTACTGTAACTTCTAAAGTATTTACCATATCAAATATATTATCAGTAGTAATATTATTACTTAGTGCTCGCATATTTGCAGATTGGATAACTTCTCCTTCCGCTGTTGGATCTGAAAAGGGGATTCCTAGTTCGATTATATCTGCGCCTGCTTTTTCTAGTGTATATACTAATTCTTTTGTTGTTTCTAAGTTAGGGTCACCACAAGTTATAAATGGTATAAATGCTTTTTTATTTTTAAATGCGTTTGTTATTTTACTCATTCTGTTATCTCCATTCCTTTATATCTTGCAATTGATAGACAATCTTTATCTCCTCTACCTGATAGGTTAATAACAATAATTTTATCTTTATCCATGCTAGGTGCAATTTTCATTGCATGAGCAATTGCATGAGCACTTTCTATTGCTGGAATAATACCTTCTGTTCTTGATAAATATTCAAAAGCTTCAACTGCTTCATTATCTGTTATTGCTACATACTTAGCACGTCCAATATCATGTAAATTAGCATGTTCAGGTCCAATACCTGGATAATCTAACCCTGCTGAAATTGAATATACTGGTGCAATTTGTCCATATTCATCTTGGCAAAAATAGCTTTTCATACCATGGAAAATACCTAATGTACCAGTGGCAATGGTTGCTGCTGTATCAGCTGTATTTACTCCTCTTCCGGCTGCTTCGCACCCTATAAGTTTTACATCTACATCATTAATAAAGTTATAAAATGCCCCAATAGCATTAGAACCACCACCAATACATGCAATAACCATGTCTGGTAGTTTGCCTTCTTTTTGAATACACTGTTCTTTTATTTCTTTTGAAATTACTGCTTGAAAATCTCTAACAATGGTTGGAAAAGGATGAGGACCCATTACTGAACCTAGAACATAATGAGTATCTGCTACTCTTGAAGTCCATTCTCTCATTGTTTCTGATACGGCGTCTTTCAATGTTGATGTACCTGATGTTACTGCATTAACTTTAGCTCCCAAGAGTTCCATTTTATATACATTCAATGATTGACGTTCAATATCTTCTTGACCCATAAATATCTCACATTCCATACCAAAAAGTGCTGCTGCAGTTGCTGTAGCAACCCCATGTTGCCCTGCTCCTGTTTCAGCTATAATTCGTGTTTTACCCATTTTGTGTGCTAGTAATACTTGTCCTAATACATTATTGACTTTATGTGATCCTGTATGGTTTAAATCTTCTCTTTTTAAATAAATTTTTGCTCCACCTAAGTCTTCTGTCATCTTTTTAGCAAAGTATAATCTTGATGGTCTTCCAGTATATTCATTAAATAGTTCCTTTAACTCATCATTAAATGCCTTATCATTTTTATAAAAATCATATGCTTTTTCAAGTTCTATTACTGCGTTCATCAATGTTTCTGGAATATATCTTCCACCGTGAACACCAAATTTTGTATTATTCATTATTTACCCCTAACCGTTTCTATAATATTTTTTATTTTAGTAAAATCTTTTATTTTATTTGTTTCAACACTACTGCTTAAATCTATCGCATATGGATTAAATTTCTTAATTGCTTCACAAACATTTCTATTGTTTATGCCCCCAGCTAAAATAAATTCTCGATTTATCCCTTTAATCATACTCCAATCAAATACTTCACCAGTACCATAACCATTATCAAGTAATACCATATTAGCAACACAATTATTTACTTTATCTATATCATTAGAATCTTTTATTTTAAAAGCTTTCCATATCTCTATATTACCTACTTTACTTTGTAACTTTTGAATATACTCATTATCTTCACTACCATGAAGTTGAATAACATCACAAATCTTTACAAAGGGTTCTATATATTCTACTGGTTTATTTACAAATACACATACTGACTTTATATTCTTATCTAGATTGTTAATCAAAGATTTTAGATTGATTAAATCAATACTTCTATGACTACTTGGAAAATCAATTATAAATCCTGCAAAATCAGGTTTTGTGGTATTTACATATTCTATATCGGTATCTCGATATAGACCACAAATCTTAATCTTACTCATAATTATGCTCCTTAATTGCTTTAATAAAATCTTCTATGTTATCACAGCGCATTAGTGCTTCACCAATAAGCAGGGCATTAGCTCCGTTTTCTACAAGTGTTATACCATCTTTTGAAGTTACAATCCCACTTTCGGCAACATAGATAGCATCATTAGGTATAAAGCTTTTTAACTTTGTTGAATTATTTAAATCTACAGTAAAGTTTTTTAAATTTCGATTATTAACTCCTATTATTCTTGCCCCACAGTTTTTAGCAATCAGTATTTCACTTTCATCATGTGTTTCTACTAAAGCACTTATTCCTAAGGTTTTACAAATATTTAAGTAATGGATAATTTCTTCTTGGCTTAAAATAGCAACAATAAGTAAAATTGCATCAGCTCCCATAACTTTAGCTTGATAAATTTGATATTCATCAACAGTAAAGTCTTTTCTTAGTATTGGTAAATTAATACTTTTTCTTATTTCTTTAAAAATATCATCACTTCCTAGAAACCATTTTGGTTCTGTTAAAACAGATACACATGTTGCTCCTGATTTTTCATATTCTTTAGCAATCTCTGTGTAAGGGAATTCTTTTGAAATAATTCCCTTAGATGGTGAGGCTTTTTTTACTTCACAGATAATACTTGGAAAGTTATTTTTTAAAGCTTTTTCAAATCTTAAATCTCCTTTAGGGAGATTTAATGCTACTGCTTTTATTTCTTCTAAACTTATATTTTTTTTATCTTCAATAACTCTGCTTCTAGCAAAATTAGATAATTCATCTAATATCAAAATATTTCCCCCTAACTATTTGAATGTATTATAAATTCATTAAGTTTACTCATTGCCTTACCACTATCAATAACTTCTTCTATTTCTTTTATAGCTTCTTTTAAAGTTATATTATCTCTTGATATATATAGTGCTGCAGCTGAGTTTAATACAACGGCATCACGTTTAGCACCTTTTTTACCATTTAAAATTTCTTTTGTAATATCTGCATTTTCATTAGCACTCCCCCCTAGTAAATCTGATTTATTGTATGAATCAAACCCATAATCTAAGGGATTTATTTCATATGTTTTATACCATCCATCACGGATTTCACATACTTTGGTTGGAGCAGAAATAGAAATTTCATCAAGTCCGTCTGTACCATATACTACCATTCCACGTTTTACACCTAAATTTGTTAAAACTTCTGCTAAAGGTTCAACTAAACTTTCATCATAAACACCCATAAGTTGCATGCTAGCACCAAGAGGATTTGAAAGTGGTCCTAAGATATTAAAGATAGTTCGTATTCCTAGTTCTTTACGTACTGGAGCTACGTTTTTCATAGCGCTATGATACATTGGTGCAAATAGAAAGCAAATACCGATTTCATCTAGTAATTGCATACTTTTTGTAGGTGGTATATCTATTTTGACTCCTAATGCTTCTAATACATCAGCTGCCCCGCATTTACTTGAAGCAGCACGGTTACCATGCTTAGCAACCGGAATACCTGCACTTGCTAGTACGATAGCCGATGTTGTTGAGATATTAAATGAGTTTGATTTATCTCCTCCAGTACCAACAATTTCAAGTACATTTTGATCATTTAAAAGCTTTGTAGCATGACTTCTCATGCACCTAGCTGAAGCAACGATTTCATCAATCGTTTCTCCCTTCATTGAAAGTGCTGTTAAATAAGCTCCAATTTGAATTGGAGAGGCTTTTCCTTCCATTATTTCATTCATAACTTCGTAAGCTATGTTTGATTCTAAATCTTGTTTTTGTGTTAAACGTAATATTGCTTCATTAATCATTGTTTGTTACCTCCAAAAAATTTCTAATCATCGTCTTTCCACCAGGTGTAAGTATTGATTCTGGGTGGAACTGTACGCCATAAATTGGATACTTTATATGTTCAACTGCCATAATTTCACCATCACTCGTTTTGGCTGTTACTTTCAATACACTTGGCATCGTAGTTTTAATAGCGGCTAAAGAATGGTATCTAGCAACCATAATATCTCCTTCTAGCCCTTTAAATAATATACTATTGGTCGTTGTAATTTTAGATTGCTTTCCATGAAGAACTTCTTTTGCATAGCTAATTGTTGCCCCAAATGATTCACAAATAGATTGGTGTCCTAAACAGACTCCAAGCATTGGATATTTTGTATGAAGTTTATTTATAACTTCAAGACATACTCCAGCATCTCTTGGTCTTTTTGGTCCTGGTGATAATATTATATGTGTCGGTGACATTGCATCTATTTGTTCAACTGTCATCTCATCATTTTTGATAACTTTTACATCTGTGTTTATTTCCCCTATTGCTTGGTATAGATTGTATGAAAAACTATCATAATTATCTATTATTAAAATCATCTTTCTCCCTCCAATACTGATACTACTGATTTTGCTTTATTGATACATTCTTCATATTCACTTTCCGGATTAGAATCCATTACAATACCGGCACCAGAGCGAACAAATACTTTTCCGTTTTTCTTGAATGCCAACCTAATAGCAATACAAGTATCAACATTTCCACTAAAATCTAGGTAGCCAATTGCCCCACCATAGATACCACGTTTTTCATTTTCTAACTCATCAATTATTTCCATAGCACGAACTTTTGGGGCTCCAGACAAGGTACCAGCTGGTAAAATTGCATCTAGTGCATCTAGTGCATCTTTATCACTTTTAACGGTTCCAGTAACTGTTGAACCGATATGCATAACTGTCGAAAACTTGTGTATTTTCATATATTCTTCAACATGAACACTTCCAAATTCACTAATTTTACCGATATCATTTCTCCCTAAGTCAACAAGCATATTATGTTCTGCACGTTCTTTTTTATCATTTAATAATTCTTGTTCAAACATTTTATCTTGTTCTATTGTTTTACCTCTTGGTTTTGTTCCTGCAAGAGGAAAGGTCATTGCTTTTTTATTTACTACTTTTACTAATGTTTCTGGTGAAGCTCCTGCTATTTCTATATCATTGCTTGAAAAATAGAACATATACGGTGAAGGATTTTGCATTCTTAGTTTAACATATACATCAAATAGACTTCCTTTAAAATCAGCAACAAGTCGATTTGATAATACTACTTGGAAGATATCTCCTTCATATATATAGTTCTTTGCTTTTTGAACCATGTTACAGAATTCTTCTTTATTAAAGGTTGCTTTTAAGTTCGATAATAAAGTTCCTCTTTCCTCTTTTGCAAGCTCACCTGATTGGATAATTGTAATCATATTTTGAATTTCACTTATTGCTTTATTGTAGTTGTTTTCAAGTTCATCTGTCTTTATATTAACTATAAAGATGAGTTTGTTTTCTACATTGTCTACTGCAATTAATTTATTAAATAACATTAAATCAACATCATTAAAGTTTTCTTCATCATTGGCATTTAATTTTAGCTTAGGTATACTATATTTAACAAAATCATAAGAGAAATAACCTACAAGGCCACCTGTAAAAGGAGGTAGTTTTTCAATTTTAGGACTCTTATATTCTTCTAGTATTTGTCTTATATATTTATGTGGTGTACAATCCTTGATTTCAAAAGACAATGCTGACTTTATTTTGACATTGTTATCTTTAGCAATGATTTCTAAAATTGGATCATATCCAAAAAAACTATATCTTCCTTGATTTTGCTTATCATCACAAGATTCTAATATAAATACATTTTTACTAATATGCTTTAATTTTTTATAAATGTCCGTTGTTTGGACATTTAATGCAAGTGACATAGTTACAGGTATTGATTTGTAATCAGTGTCCTTTAGAATTTCTTTTATTTCATTTAAGTTTGGATAATAATTCATAATAATTTCCCCCATATATATTTTCCTGTACAAAAACAAAAAGTCCCCGACAGAAATAATTCTGTCAAGGACGAGATTATAAAATACCCGCGGTACCACCTTGATTTACAGGGATAATCCCTGTACACTTAGCAAAATGCAAACACATTTTCGACTACTTACGTAAGTCATCACGTCTTGGAATACTAAGGATTTCTCCTTTTGACCAAGCCCTCAACGGTCCATTTAATAAGCAGTCACTGTCAGGCTCACACCACCCCCGACTCTCTATGAGTTCTTTTCTTATTTTTATCTCCGCTTCAACGGTTTGTTATATTAAATTTTGTTTATCATACCATGCTTTTATATATTCGTCAATGCATAAGCCAAAATATTTTAAACAACATAATTTACTATTTTTATAAATTAGATATATTTATATATTTATTTCCTAAAAAACAAGATAATGGAATACGATGCTCAATAATCGTTTCCACTATCCCCTTTGCTTATATAAATAACTATCTTTGTGTGTTTTTATTTCTTTTTTTTCTTAATACTATTCCAAAAGTACATCCTGCTACAATAAATGCAGTTAAATATATCATTATATTCGTTGTATCTCCAGTAGAAACTGCTGTATTTGATGGTGTTTCAATTACATCTTCAGGAATAGGTTCACTTGTTGTCTTTTCTAATACAAATGATACTGTTGGCGTTAAGTTTGCTTCTGTAATTGTTACCATACTTGATGTTGTATAACTTATACCATTCACTGTTGCATCTACTACTTTGTATCCTTCTGGTGCAACTCCATTAATCGTATGACTAGTTCCTAGTGTTAGGATACTACTGCCACTATTATCTACATATATTGATTGTAGTTTCTTAGCACTTGTTATATCTGTTGTTGATGTTGTTTCATTATCAGCTCGTATAAACTCAGTTCCTGCATCATTTAAATAATAGTATTCAATATTTATCATACCTGTTGGTATAATTTCTTTTTCTAATACAAATGATACTGTTGGCGTTAAGTTTGCTTCTGTAATTGTTACCA
>CAYJEM010000054.1:10603-11832 GCA_964369175.1 uncultured Erysipelotrichales bacterium
TACTTGATGTTGTATAACTTATACCATTCACTGTTGCATCTACTACTCTGTAGCCTTCTGGTGCTACTCCATTAATCGTATGACTAGTTCCAAGTGGTAGAATACTACTACCACTATTATCAACATATACTGATTGTAGTTTCTTAGCACTTGTTATATCTGTTGTTGATGTTGTTTCATCATACTCGCTTATAAACTCAGTTCCTGCCTCATTTAAATAGTAATATTCTATATTTATCATACCTGTAGGCTCAGGTTCTTTTTCTAATATAAAGATGACTGTTGGGGTTATATTGGTATCTGTAATTGTTACTGTATTAGATGTTGTATATTCTACACCATCAATTGTTTTACTAGCTACTCGATACCCCTTAGGTGCTACTCCATTTATTGTGTGAGTTGTATTTAAGTTTAGTATTTGATTTCCATCTACATCCTGATAAATTGATTTCACATTTTTAGCAAAATTCATATCTGTCGTAGAAAGTGCATCATTACCTTCACTGACAAAAGCATTTCCAGTATCATCTA
The DNA here is from genome assembly GCA_964369175.1 of uncultured Erysipelotrichales bacterium. Lineage (GTDB taxonomy): Bacteria > Bacillota_I > Bacilli_A > Erysipelotrichales > Coprobacillaceae > Tannockella. The sequence continues at coordinate 11,135 of CAYJEM010000054.1, forward strand.
AATAGTAGTATTCAATATTTATCATACCAGATGGTGGTACTGGTAAAAGCGGTGAATCTAAACCAGTATAACGTTCTTCACCTTCGATGATAGGGTCACCTCTTTGATTTTCAGAAAATTTTAAAATTTCATTTCCATCTACATCAGTATATTCAATTAATGCTTCTTGATTTGTTCTATGTAGTGTTCCATTATTTTCACCAATATATTTCACATAGAATGAAGCAGGTTTTGTGTGTTCTGTAACAGTACCTATATCGATTTTAACTTCTTCACCATCTATAGTTATATTATCACTTAATGGATATTCCGCTGTATCTATTATTTCAAAATCAGCATCATTAATATAATCTGTAATAACGGTATCTCTTGCTGCATATTGTATACCGCTAGCAATTAATTCAAGAACTGGTGTAAGTTCGGTTCCAATATTTTCAACACGATAAACAGGCGTTGTAGTAATTTTCCAAAGCGCTTCTCTATCTTCATTATCTAGTTTAATTCCAATCGTATGAATTGTAACACCATTATCTCTAAGTCGCTTTGCTTCTTCAAGGGCTTCAAATCCATCATTTGGTTTCCCATCAGAGATGAATATAATATGCTTAGGTCTTTCTTTTTCAAGGTTTTCAAAGCTTAATGCCTCAATGTAGAATTCAGCACGCTGCAATGCCACTGCATAATTTGTCCCACCAAAT
>CAYJEM010000054.1:11932-13994 GCA_964369175.1 uncultured Erysipelotrichales bacterium
CTCAATGTAGAATTCAGCACGCTGCAATGCCACTGCATAATTTGTCCCACCAAATGGTATATCACGTCTATCGTTATTATAATGTGTTGCTTTATAAAATGACTCATTAAATGAATCTAAATTATTTTCAAAAGTGAAGGCATTATCTAACTCAGAAGAAAATTCTACAAATGCAATACGATGATTTTGTTCATTATTATTTTCAAACAATCCAGTAGCAAAATCTGTAACAGATTCTTGAGCAATAACAAATGGATCATACTTGTCAACGGCGCCGATTTCATATTCATCCATACTTCCAGAATTATCTAATATAATAACGATGTCTGAACCTGTAGCTATTGGTACTCCATGAATATCAAAACTGATTTCTGCAATTAAATCATCTTCAGTAGAAACCCATTGTGCATCCTTAAGTACAGATAATTCTCCAGGTTTTAACCCATTTACTACCTCATCTGGTGTATCAGGTCGAAGTAAGTCATCATATGCTAGAATATAATATTTTTTAAATAATATCGTGCTTATCTCAATACTTCCACCACTTATTGCAGTTTCCTGAGACGCTTGATAAGAAACACTTGGGTGGTGACTGATCGTTTCGTCAAAAAAACCTTCACCAAGAGCTATTGTTGCTGATAAGGTATCATCGTCAAAAGACACTAAGCTAATATCTTGATCATTTGTTTTCCATGAAAAGTTAGTATATCCTTGTTGCTTATACTCTTCAACAATCGCCACATCAACAGTCTCTTGTTGTTTTGTCACATATTTTTCTACATATTCTATATTTTCTAAGCTCATAGCATGTGTTGGAGCATCACTATCTTTTACTTCAATTGTATACGTTGCTAGTATACTTTCCCTACCCACAAATCCACGATAATAGTATTTTACCTGGACTGTTCCGGATTTTAGTGCTGTAAATTCAAGGATTCTGGTATCTTCGGTGTTAATTGCACTAATTATGCTTGTATCAGAAATTGTCCAATAATACGACGTTGCACCTGCTCCTTTTAGACGGTAAGGGTCAAGTACGACCTCTTGTCCTTTAGATATAGTGCATTTTTCTTCAAGTGATAAAGGTGTAGGAACACTCGATTTAGTAGTTGCACTTGCAATAACATTATGACTATCTTTGAATTCTAAATTATCTATCGATGATTTTTCAGGAATTTTCCAGTCCACAAAAATAGTTGTATCTTTTGTAAATATTGTATTTTCATTAATTGGAACATTAAACTCATCTACGTAACCAACTGCTATTGCAGTAGGTTGCATATCATTTGTTAATTCATCCATGCTTGGTAATGTATTTAAATCGATCATCGGTTCTTCTATATCTAAATAATGAACTATATCTTCATTAGAACCCTTATATTTCCCCTCGTTTAAATCAATTGTAATCTCTAAAGTATTTACATTATTTTTTTGTTTGCTTGCTTCTTCTATATTTGTTTCCTCAACCCATTGTGCACTAACAGCTACACTAGGCATTGTAATACTAGAAAAGGTAAGTGTAACTATTATACAAAATAAACTTATTTTACTTAATTTCTCCTTCAAAATTTCTTCCTCCATATTTTCACACACACTTATATTCATGATATCACACTGACCTGTAAAAGTCTATTTCCTATGCGGAAAAACAACCCTTAAATAGATAACTTTATATCATATACTATTAAGTCATAATTAATAGTAATTTTTTTATATTTCATATATATTTACTAGAAAATAAACAATCTAGCTACTTAAGATATTTTCAAAACTTAAGAAAACAAATACTTCTACATCTTGTATTTGGATACCAATTTGTAGAAAAAAGAGACAAACAACTAATTAATAGTTATTTGTCCCCCACTCTTGGCACAGAGACCAAAATCCTCCTTTGGTAGCTTTACTTCATTCTACCATTAGAGGATTTGAGTTTACACAAAATTATTTACAGGCTCTAATAATTTTACATTATTTTTTTGCCTTATTGGGATAATTCTTAATTATCCATTTATTTCATCCACTTCTTTTCTTTTTCTTGTTACAGTCATTATAGTTCCTGTTG
>CAYJEM010000055.1:0-13885 GCA_964369175.1 uncultured Erysipelotrichales bacterium
GTTATTGCTTGTTTTGTTTATTTATGATTATAATGAACTAAAGAAAGAGGGAAATAGAATGAAAATATTGAGTTTTTCACTTAAAATGCTACTTAGAAATTATCGAAGTAGCATTGCATATGGGTTTATGTTATTATTATCCATCATTGCCATTTTTTTGTTTGGTGATATGTCAACAAATCCTACAATTACAGGTATTACTCAAACATATAGTGCAGAACTACTGCTTACAAGTGTGTTACCGAGTTTTGTAATTTTACTATGTTGGATAATGATTATATATGTCACGAATTATTTTTTTAACTATAAGGGCAAGGAGTTTTCTTTGCTTTATTTGAGTGGAGCAACTTTATTTACTGAAATACGATATATTCTTTATCAAATACTCTGGATCTTACTTTTGGTTATACCAGTTGGTATGTTACTAGGGTATCTTTTGACTACATTAATATATACTAATGTATTTTTGACAATTACACCAATCGTACATGCATCTACATATTCGTTGACGTTGATAGCACTACTACCAGCACTCGTAATTGTTATTCTATGTGTTTCAGGTTATGTATATCGTACAAATATCTTAGATTTGATAAAAGGTACAAAATCGATTCGAACTCACAGTGTATCTTTTTCAAAGAAAAAAAGTGTTATCGGGATACTTGTATATATTGCTTCTTTATTAATGGCATTATTTGTTAACAGCGAAGGACAAACTAGTACATTTACATCTTATGTGTTAATTGCGTTTATTGGTTTATATGGTTTTTATTTATTATTAAAACATACTATTCCTCAATATGCTGAGGGATGGAAAAAACGTGGGGGAATTTGTAAAAGTAATCTTTTTGTTGGTGTATCTTATTTTCTATCATCGATAAAAAATAATCTTGTAACAATGGCTTTTTTACTTACAATACCATGTGTTTTAACACCCGCTTTAATAAGTCAAAGTACTGGAAGTATAGAACATAGTGTAACAATGATTTGTTTTATCTTTTTGGTTTTCTTTAGTGCGCTTGCTTTGATATCAAAGTTTATGACGGGAGCTTTACCAAGATTAAAAGAGTATCGTACATTATATTATCTTGGTTATACTGTGGCTAGTATAAAAAAGATTATCAATATTGAAGTAGTGTTATTTTATCTAACAATACTTTTATTACCAATGCCTCTAATACTAATAATTGGATATAAATATATTACATTATTTAATCAAAGTATTGATACATTTATCTTTGTCTCATTGTTTTATATACTACCAATTATATTGATTTCTTTAGTAACAAAGGTTATATATGTAAATACAATTATTTTAGGAGGAAAGATAAAATAATGAATGCACTATTACAAGCAAAATCAATTACAAAAAAATACAATATAGGAACAAAGCATCCTTTTATAGCTTTGCATAATATTTCATTAACGATATATCCAGGTGAATTTTTATGTGTTATGGGTGCATCAGGTTCAGGAAAATCAACATTAATAAATAATCTTTCATCAATAGATTTACCTACTTCAGGTAAGGTATATATTGATGGTGAAGAAATCACATCAATGAAAGATGGTGATTTAAGTAAATTTCGTTTCCAAAAACTTGGTTTTGTATTTCAAAATTATAACATTATAGAATCATTGACATTATATGAAAATATCGCTACACCACTCTCGCTTCAAAAAACACCAATTTCTGTAATTTGTCAACGTATAGAAGAGATATCAAAAAAACTGGGAATTAACCATCTTTTAAAGAAGTATCCTAGTGAGTGTTCTGGAGGACAATTACAACGAGTGGCTATTGCTAGAGCACTTGTTACTAATCCTAAGATTATTATTGCAGATGAGCCAACAGGGAATTTAGATAGTAAAAATTCTCATGAAATATTATCTATCTTTAAAGAACTAAACGAAAAAGAAAATATTGCAATTGTAATTGTTACTCATGATAGTCAAATTGCCTCGTATTCATCTAAATTATTGTTTTTAAAAGATGGAAGTATAGAACATGAAATTCATCGAGATAAGCTTAGCCAAAAGGAATACTTTTACAAAATAATTGATATAACATCAAAAGATAGCCAAAGTTTATTTGAATAAACCTTGGCTATTTGCATAAGTTGTGATCTTTACTTATATAAGCAATTCATGCATAATGAAATATGTATGTGGAGGTAAGTATGGAAAAGGTAATTCGTGAACTAACTCAAGGATTTGAAACATCGAATATTGATAAAAGAACGCAGTCTGATATTCGCTATCGAACTGAATTTGTGATCAATAATTATAAAATGGGTAAAAAAGTCTTATCTTCAATAGAAGATGAATTATTGGATTGTGAAGAATTTTATATTAGTGTTGCTTTTATTACAATGGGTGGAGTAACCCCTTTACTGCAAACTTTAAAGATATTAGAAGAACGTAATATTAAAGGCAAAATTATCACAACTGATTATTTGTGTTTTAGTGATCCAAAAGCAATATCAAAGCTTGCATCACTTAAAAATATTGAAATAAAAATATATAGTGCAAAAAACATAGGATTTCATACAAAGGGTTATATCTTTAAAAAGAAGAATATCTATCGAATAATTATGGGAAGTGCTAACATGACAATGGCTGCACTTACAAAAAATAATGAGTGGAACACGAAAATAGTATCTACACATAATGGTGAATATGTTAACGAAGTAATGAATGAGTTTCATGCATTGTGGAGTAATGAATCAACAATTGCATATGATGACTTTATTGAAGATTATATAAAAACATATAATCAAAATCATAATCCTAAAATAAATGAATTTGTAGAGTTAAGTAACTATATACCAATGACATTACGTCCAAATAAAATGCAACAAGAATTTATTACAAATTTACAACAAATGATTAATGAGGGGAAGAAACGTGCATTATTGTTATCAGCAACTGGAACTGGTAAAACATATGCAGCAGCATTTGCATTAAAGCAATTACAATTGAAAAAAGTACTATTCCTAGTACATCGAGAACAAATCGCAAAGCAGGCTATTTTAAGTTTTAAAAAAGTATTTGGGAATACACATTCGTTTGGTCTTTTATCAGGTAGCAGCAAGGATTTGGAATGTGATTATTTATTTTCAACAATGCAAATGATGGCTAAAGAAGAAGTTCGCACACAATTTGAAAAACAAAATTTTGAAGCAGTGGTAATAGATGAGGTTCACCGTGTAGGGTCGAAGAGTTATCAAAAGATTATGGATTACTTTACTCCTAAACTATATTTAGGTATGACAGCGAGCCCAGAGAGAACCGATGGTTTTGATATTTATAAGCTATTTGATCACAATATAGCTTATGAGATACGACTACAACAAGCAATGGAAGAAGATATGTTATGTCCATTTCACTACTTTGGTATAACTGATTTAGAGATTGATGGATATAGTATAGATGACACTAGTCAATTACATCATTTTTCACATTTAATAAGCAATGAGCGAGTAAATCATATTATTGACAAAGCTAAATATTTTGGATATAGTGGCTCACGTGTAAAAGGATTGGTGTTTTGTAGTAGTATAAAAGAGGCCATAGCGCTTAGTGATGCATTTAATGAAAGACAATATCGAACTATTGTATTGAGTGGCCAACATGACCAGGAAACTAGAGAAAATGCAATCGAACGATTAACATCAAATAATCGCCATGACATGCTTGATTATATATTTACAGTAGATATTTTTAATGAAGGAGTTGATATTCCTGATGTTAATCAAGTAATCATGTTGCGGCCAACAAAAAGTCCAGTAGTGTTTATTCAGCAATTAGGTCGTGGGCTTCGTAATGCAAAAAATAAGGAATTTGTTGTTATTTTAGATTTTATAGGAAATTATAATAATAATTTTATGATACCAATAGCACTTTCAGGAGACAGAAGTTATAACAAGGATAATATGCGTAGATATTTAATGGAAGGAGAAAGGGTGATTCCAGGATCGTCTACAATTCATTTTGATGAAATATCTAAGAAGAAAATATTTAAGTCAATTGATAGTAGCAATTTTAATGACATTAGAATTATCAAGGATAGTTACTTTGAAATAAAGCAACGTTTGAATCGAATACCAAGTATTCATGAATTTGAAAAATATGGTGAAGTTGAAATGGAAAGAATTTTTGCACACAAAGCTTTAGGTTCTTACCATATGTTTTTAAAAAAATACGATAAGACATATACTACAAAGTTTACTAAAGAGATGGAAGAAGTACTAGAGTATATATCTAAAAAATTTGCCAATGGTAAGCGAATTCAAGAGTTATTATTGTTGAAGATATTGTTGAATCAAGAAAAAAATATATTTAATGAATTATCAAATATTTTGTATGCTGAATATTCTATCCAACTAGATGTTCATATGAAAAAAAATATAATTAATATTATGACTAATAAGTTCTTAACCGGGATTAATAAAAATACATACTCAAATAGTATTTTTATAGAGGAAGGTAAAAATGGATACACAATTTCAAAACAATTTGATAAAATGCTTACAGATATAAAATTTAAGGATATGGTTATACAACTAGTTAAATATGGTATTGATAGGTTTAATCACAAATATAGATCGAGCCAAGAATCTAATTTTAAATTATATCAAAAATACACATATGAAGATGTATGTCGTTTATTAAATTGGTATACTAATGAAGTCCCATTAAATATTGGTGGCTATAAGTATGACAAAAACACAAAGACGCTTCCTGTTTTCATCAATTATGATAAAAGCGATAATATCCATGATACGATTAAATATCATGATCGATTTTTAAGTGAAAAAAGATTAATTGCAATTTCAAAGCAAGGAAGGACGATTGTATCCGATGATGTTCAAAGATTTGTTCATGCTTGTCGTAATGGAATCCAAGTAGAATTATTTGTTCGTAAAAACAAAGATGATAAAATGTCAAAAGAGTTTTATTATTTAGGAAAAATTTTTTCAACTGGTACATTGCATGAAGTTATTATGCCAAATACAACAAAGACAGCAGTTGAAGTTGAGTGGTTATTAGAACATCCGATTAGGGATGATTTATATAAGTATATAGTGGAAGGATAATAGAAATGAAAATAATAAAAGTTGTGGCAGCAATAATCAAAGAAGATAATAAAATACTTACTACTCAGCGAGGGCATGGTGATTATGCTGGACTGTGGGAATTTCCTGGTGGGAAAGTTGAAGATGGTGAAGATAATTTTGATGCTTTGAAACGTGAAATACTAGAAGAATTAGGAGTGAAAATAGATGTAGAAGAACACGTCTATACAGTTGAATATGATTATCCAACATTTCACTTATCTATGGATTGTTATTTTGCTCATATTATATCAGGTAGTATGGAATTACATGTTCATCAATCTGCAAAATGGATTACTAAAGAACAGTTGGATGAAGTTGAATGGTTAGAAGCAGATATTCAAATAATTGATAAATTAAAAGAAATATTATAATAGAAGGCCAATGCATTCTTGATGTGTTGGTCTCTTTAAGTAATAAGTTATAATCCAAATTTATGCATGTGTGAACGAAATGATGGCTTGAAATTCAGGAAATTCGAAAGAATTTGTAATAAAATTAAAATTTTTATTAATAAATGAGTAGTTATGTAGTATAATTATATCAATGTGATAAATTTATATAGGAGTCGAAATTATATGGAAGAAATCGAATTAGAAAAAGTGGTAGAAGAGAATAATGAAGTAGAAGCAAATGAAGTAGAAGCAAATGTAGTAGAAGTAAGTGAAGAAACTGTAGAAGTAGTAGAAGTCCAAACGGAAGAATATTATGATGACTACGAAGATGAAATAACTAAAGAAGAACTTCTTGCACAATTAAAAGAAGTATATCAAGAGATTGATACAAAAGAAGCATTAAACTATCAAAGACAATGGCGCCGCCTAGAGTCTTGGGAATCTGCGTATGATGATGCATTGAATGAAGAATTCTTTTCATTAGTTGATCATTCATTCTCTAAAATCAAAGAAGAACAAAAAGGGAATGAGGAAGCTAAGCTACAATTAATTGATGATGCAAAGAAACATTTGAACACGAAAAATTTCAATGAGTCAACAAAAGCAATGGGTGAATTAATGAGTGCTTGGAAACAAGTGCGTAGTGCTGGACGTGATAAAGATCAACAACTTTGGGAAGAATTTAACCAAGCACGCCAAGCTTTCTATGATTTAAAAGCAAAAAATTATCAATTACTACAAGAAAAATTTGTGAAATCAAAAGAAATCAAAGAAGAGTTGATTAAAGAAGTAGCAGTGCTTAAAGATTCAACAGATTATAAAGCAACAACAAATCGTTTAAATACAATAATGAATAATTGGAAAGCAGCAGGAAGCTCTGGAAGAGAACATGATGATCGTTTGTGGCAAGAATTTAATGATTTGAGACAAGTTTTCTATGATAACAAAAAGAAACATTTTGCTTCTTTAGAAGAAAAGTATAAAGAAAATAATGAAGAAAAGAAAAAACTTATCGAAAAAGCTAGAGCAGTTGCAGATGAAAAATATTACAGTAGAGAAAATACAGATAAGATTAAAGCATATACACAAGAATGGAAATCAATCGGTTTTTCTGGAAAAGAATATGATGATGCAAACTGGAAAGAATTTAAAATGTTAACAGATTTATACTTTAATGAATTAAAAGTATATTTAGATGAAAGAGCACAAATGCATCAACAAAGACAAATCGAAAGAAAAGCATATTTACATTCTAAGATTGAAAGACAAAGAAGAAGAATTGAAAAAATTCGATTTGATATTAGTATTAGTATGTCTGAAAGAGAAAGTGATGAACTTGAAGCAAAAGTTGTTGAAATCAAAGAATATATTAGTGAGATTGAAACAGAATTAAAAGAAATGTAATATGAAGCTGGTTATGCCAGCTTTTTATTATTATCTGTACTCTTAAAAAATACAAAAACTAACCATTATAACATGTACAGATTTGTGGTATTCTTGATAAAAGATTTCTTTTGTTTGGGGGGATATAAATGAAAACAGTAGTATGTATAAATGATTTGTCTGGAAGGGGTAGAGGATCTTTAAAAGCAAATATTACTCTAATGAGTGCGTTAGGTGTAGAACCATTACCTATCCCTACGGCTATTTTATCAGCACATACAGGATATAGTCATTATTCATTTTGTGATTTTACAAGCCATTGGGGTGGATACATGGATACTATAGAAAAGCTAAATACATCTATTGATTGTATTTATTCGGGTTTTTTAGGTTCAATAGCACAAATTACAATGATTGAAAAGTTTATAGAAGCAAATAAACCAAAATATGTTGTTGTAGATCCAGTGATGGGAGATAACAATAAAATATATAGTAGCTATACTATTGAATTATGCGATGAAGTTAGAAAACTTGTAAGAAAAGCAGATATTATTACACCAAATCTTACAGAAGCATGTATATTAACAAATAGTATTTATGTACAAGATGGTAGTTTTGAAGAATATCAAGAAATTGCTAAAAAGCTAACATTACTTGGACCAAAGGTTGTTATTGTCACTGGAATTGTGATGGCTGATAAGGTTTGCAATTTATTATATGATAATGAAGAATTTCACTTTATTAAGAGCGATTATGTTGATGCATATTATGGAGGAACTGGCGATATTTTTGCAAGTATTTTTATTTCATTATATATTCAAGGTATAAAAGCAAAAAAAGCTATTAAAATTGCATGTGAATATTTATCAAAAAGTATAGCTTATAGTCATCATTGTAATGTATTAAGTAATGATGGAATTATAATTCATAAATATTTAGTAGAACTATTAGAGGAGGCCAAAGATGCATACAAAGACTAGATTACTTACATTAACATCATTGTTTGCAGGAATGATATTTCTTGCAACAGCGTATTTACTACATATTCCAACTGGTGTAGGTTATATTCATTTAGGAGATACATTTATATATTTGGCTGCTTGCTTGCTACCATTACCTTATGCCATTGTAGCAGCAGTGGTAGGTGCTGGTTTAGCTGATGTTGTAAGTGGTATGGCAGTATGGTTTTTACCAACAATTATCATCAAATCATTAATGGTAAGTGTATTCTTTAAAAAAAGTGATAATATTTTTTCAAAAACAAATGTTATGTTTGTTGTAATTGCATCATTTATCGGTTTGTTTGGATATGTTATTGCAGAAGTGATCCTATATGGTGATATCCATGCTGCAATCATTTCATTACCAACTGGGAGTTTACAACCGATTGGAAGTTTTATATGTTTTTTAATGTTATCTAAAGCATTAGATAGTATAAATGTAAAGAAGAGGGTGAAAGTGTAATGAACAATATTTTATATGAAGAGCGTGATGGGTTATATGTAAATATGACAAATAAGTGTCCATGTGCATGTACATTTTGTGTACGCAATACGAGTAATGCAGTTGGGAATGTTGATACATTATGGTTGGAAAAAGAACCTACAGTACAAGAAATTATTGATGAATTTAATAAAAGAGATTTGTCAAAGTATCGTGAAGTTGTATTTTGTGGTTTTGGAGAACCAACGCAGAGGTTAGTTGAAATGCTTGAAGTATGTAAGTATATTCGCTCAATAAGTTCAATTTCTATTCGTTTAAATACAAATGGACTTGCAAATCTAATTCACGGAAAACCAACTGAAGAAATGTTTGCAGGGGCATTTGATGTTATTTCTATTAGTTTAAATTCACCTAGTAAGGAAGAGTATTTAGCAGTAACAAGACCTAAATTTGGTGAGGATTCATTTGAAGCAATGCTTATGTTTGCTAAGCATGTAAAGCAATATGTACCAGATGTTGCTTTTAGTGTTGTTGATGTTATTGGTAAAGATGCAATAGATAAAAGCTATGAACTTTCTAAGAAGCTAGAGGTTCCTCTTCGAGTGCGTAAATATTCAAGTTATGAATAAAGAAAAAAATACATCATGTATACATGATGTATTTTATAATGACCTTTTTATTTTGAAACGTATGGAACAATAAGTCCAGCAAATCTTGAAATAGGCATTGTTTGAATTACTAGTTTACCTGGACCAGTAACTACAGTATTAAATAATCCTTCGCCACCTAAAAGTTTATTTTTTAATCCAGGAACTGATTTAATTTCCATAGTACAAGTTTCATCCATAATTGCCAAGTGACCTGTATCTAAAACCATTTGTTGTCCAGCTTCTAGAACATATTCAACAGCATGACCATCGATTTCTACAAAAACAGTACCTTCTCCTGTGACTTTTTGTAAAACAAATCCTTCACCACCAAAAATACCAGTACCTACTTTTTTGTTTAAAAAAGCTTGTAATTCCACACCAGCAGTACTTGCAAGGTATGCTGACTTTTGAAGAATTAAACCTTGTCCTTGGTTTATTTGATATGCGCGAATAGAACCTGGGAAACTGCTTGATATAGCAATTTGACCTGGACCACCTTCAGCTGTATAACGATTTTGGAATATGCTTTCACCTGAAAAAGCACGACCAAACATCTTTCCAACACCACCACTTGATGTTTCCATTTTTAAATTTGGTGTCATCCAGCTCATTGCGCCACCTTCAGTTTGTAAGTATTCACCTGCTTCTAAATCAACGATTAACGCGGGAAGGCTATCCCCAACGATTTGATATCTCATAATATTTCTCCCTTCGTGTATATATACTAACGTTATCATTTACCTCGTCATTATTCAACATATTTCGGAAAAATATATTAACAATGATTTCTTCATTAGTGATAAACAAACAAGTGATACTATCGGATGAACATATATTAAAGTATCATAAGATATTTTATGTATATGAAAGGAATGATAGATGTGAAAGAGTGTAATGATAGTGTGATGATCAATGGTAGTTCGGTAGATATTGAGGCGGATCCATGTGATAATGAGATTAAGGCAAATATTGTTGTATCTGAATTTGAATCAACTAGGCTTTGGGGGCAAGTTATTAATCAAAGCGGTGTGGCTGTTGAAAATGCTTTAGTTAAGTTGTTGCGTGTTGTATCAAATGATAAAGGAAGATGCGTTTACCAAGGGATAGCTCATACAATAACGGATTGTCAAGGGTTTTATCAATTTGATATTAGTAAGGACTGTTGTTTGAATCAATATAAGGTAGTAGTTGGTAAGGCAGCTTTTGGCATGGAAAGAATTATTGTTGATGGTGGCAATTGTGATGAAAAGGGTTATATGCCGCCTTGTCGTTATATTCATCGAGTGACTAAATCTGATGAAGAATGTGATTGATAATAATTTAATTTATCACTTTTAATGAATTAATTGTAGTTTATGTTACAATTTAACTGTGCTTTGAAATGAATGAATAATATTGACGACCTTGGGGGAAAATTTTATTATAAACTGCAAAGATTATTTGCAATCATTCATTTTATAAGTGAAGTGTCGTGATGTTTAGGGATATAGAGTTTCTATATCCTTTTTTATTATTGGTATAACTGCTATACTATAGATAAGGAGAGATTTTATGAAAGACATTTTTATTATTAATAAACATGCTGGAAAAGGAACAATGGTACCTTTATTAGAAAAAAAGATTCATGCACATTTTCCAGGAGCTATTATTGAATATACAAAATATGCCGGGCACGCAACTGAACTTGCTAGATTATTTAGTAAAAAAAATGAGAAAATAATAATATATGCCTGTGGAGGTGATGGCACAATTAATGAAGTTGTTAATGGGATATATGGTTATTGTAACGTTGCTCTTGCAATTATTCCAATAGGAACAGGGAATGATTTTATAAAGAGTCTAGGTTATAGTAAGGAACGACTATATAATATCAATGGATACCTCCATACAAAAATGATTTATAGTGATGTGATTATTGTAGAAAATCATGTTGCATTAAATATCGTAACGATGGGCTTTGATGCAACAGTTGCTAAAAATGTTGATAAATATCGATCGCTTGGATTGAAAAGTGAAAAGCTACCCTATTACTTATCATTAATACATTCATTAATGCATAGTATTAAGTATAGATTTGAAATTAACATGAATAATGAAACATACATAGATAATTATGGGTTTGTGAGCATTTGTAATGGTCAATATTATGGTGGTGGTTACAACCCTGCTCCAATGGCAAAGATTGATGATGGTATGCTAGATGTGATTTTTATTAAAAATATTTCTAGATTTAATATTTTACCTTTATCAAAGCATTATGAAAAAGGGACTCATATTGGTTTAACGAAGCATGTTCAATATTTCCAAACAAAAGATATCGTTGTTAAAAGTAAAAAGCCAATATTTGTCAACTTAGATGGTGAAATCATTGAGATGAATAACCCACATATTAAATTGGTTGAAAAGGGCATAAAAATTGTAATACCAAAATAGTCACAAAACAACTGTAACATTTGCGTTTTCTTGGCTAGCATTATACAATATACATATATAGATGTAGTTTGTAGTGAGTAGAAAGGGAGGAAATGAATATGGCAATAGACTACAATATGCTTGCAAAAAGAAATATACTTCATCTTGGACTAGAGGTAGAAGGAATGGAAAGTGATGAACATCATACATGTCAACTTGATTGTATAGCTACATGCTTACCAGATGAAATAGTTCTTTATGGAACATCAGGTAAATTGAATCAAAGAGAAACAAAACCATTTGCAAGAAGTACGTATCGAGATATTGACAAGGTTAATATTTTGGTGTGTAAAAGAAATTATGGTAAAATGAAAGTCCCATATTTGCATGAGTGCCGTTTTGACATGTTGGTGAATTTGAAAAATGGTAAGTCGTATCAATTCGAATCACAATCTTGGGAATTATTTGTTCAGTTAATTGATAAGCTAATTGAAAATGATGTTAAGGTTGTTGATACAATGAATATCTATTCGACGTATATACAATCAGGGTATGATGGTATCGAAATGATACTTAAAGATGATGATAATACATTGTGTATGGCAACAAGGAATAATAATATACGATAAAAGATAGCATCTAGCTATCTTTTTTTTGAGTTATATTGTTGGTTTAGTTTTTTGATGTTGCTAGTTCGTCCGATTCTCTTTATTTCTTGGTGATTTTTAGCAAGCGCAGTTTCATACTGGCTTGTAAATTCGGGAATATAAAATTGAATATCTTTTAGAGGTTCAGGCAAGTATTGGATTTTTTTCCATAGTTCTGGTCGATCATAATGATAAATTTCATCTTCGTCTAAACCTACTGGTGTTAAGCGCAAATAGCGTGGAGCTTTCAATGGATATTTTGAGACAACTTGAATAGCACGGTCGATAGCTGCTTCGCTTGATTTGGATTTTGGAGATAAACACAAGTCAATGATTGCATTTGCAATAGGAATTCTTGCTTCAGGGAAGCCAATTACCTTTGCGGCTTGAAAAGCTGCAACTGTACGCATACAGGCATTTGGATTAGCAAGACCTATATCTTCATATGCAATAGTAAGTAGGCGTCGTTCCAAAGATTCGATATCGTTTGCTTCTAAAAGTTTTGCAAAATAAAACATCGCACCATCTGGGTCACTTCCGCGAATAGATTTTTGTAATCCGCTAAGGGTATCATAATATTGATCTTCATCTTTATCGAATTGAGCATTTGCTTTGATATTTGCACGTTCAAGTGTTTCTAAATCAATGTAATAGTTTTTAGCTAGAATACTGCATATTTCTAAGCAGTTATATGCATAACGAATATCACCACTTGATAATGTAGCAATCTTTTTGTATACATCAGATTCAATTGTATAGTTGTTTTGTAATCCTATATCACTCGATGCTCCTCTTTTTAGACCACTAATGATATCATTTGTTTCTAAGGGCTTCACCTCAAGAATGTGACATCGAGAACGTATTGCTGAATTAATTGAGTGAAATGGATTTGCTGTTGTACAGCCAGCAATAACAAGTAAACCATTTTCAATATGAGGGAGCAAGTGATCTTGTTTATCTTTATTTAATCTATGAACCTCATCGATAATGACAAATAATCCATCACTCATTTTTGCCTCTTCAATAATCATATCCATTTGCTTTTTGTTTCCTGAGGATGCATTGAATATACGATAGGGTATATCTAAGTCATTTGCTAGGGCACTTGCAATTGTTGTTTTTCCACAACCTGGGGGACCATATAATATAATTGAAAAAGGGTGTTTTGTTTCAACAAACTTTCGTAGAATAGAATTTTCTCCAATTAAATGCTGCTGCCCTAGAATGTCATCTAAAGACTTTGGGCGCATTTTGTGTGCTAGTGTATCGTACATAAATCCTCCTTTATTATCCTTATGAAATAATGTATACTAAGTATATCATTTTTAAAGTTACATGAATAGGAGAGTTTATGAAAGTTATAATACAAAGAGTTAGTCATGGAGAAGTACTAATTGAAAAGAAAATAAAACGCTCGATTAATAAAGGTTTTGTTGTATTGGTTGGATTTGGACATGATGATAAGTTAGAGATAGTAAACAAAGTTGTTGATAAATTAATCGGACTACGTATATTTGAAGATGAGAATCAAAAAATGAATCTGTCATTACGTGATGTTGATGGAGAAATCTTATCAATATCACAATTTACATTATATGCAAATTGTAAAAAGGGAAGAAGACCTAGTTTTATTGATGCAGGTAAACCAGATGTTTCAAAAGAACTATATGATTATTTTAATAAAATAATCATTGAAGCAGGTATTCATTTAGAACAGGGTGAGTTTGGAGCCAATATGGAAGTTTCTTTATGTAATGATGGTCCCGTGACTATTATTTTAGATAGTAATGAGCTATAAAATAATATATTTTATAATCAAAAGTGCATATGCACTTTTT
>CAYJEM010000056.1:0-13598 GCA_964369175.1 uncultured Erysipelotrichales bacterium
CTTCTACAAATGTATATGTATCATTATCTTTATAAATACGATATGGAAACGGTGAATCTTCAATCGTTTGATAGTCATGTCCAGCAATCGAATGATAACTTGCACCTACTACACATTTAGTACTACCCGTATTAACGATTCGATGAGCAACGTCTCCTTTTATATAGTGAATTGATCCTGGAAATATTTTTTCTGCTTTAAAGTTCCCTTGCATGTCTAAAAACAACAATAAACCTTCACCATCTAATCCAAAATACATTTCATCACATTGTTTATCTTGATGAAAGTGACCTCTAGTCATATTATATTCCCCATTAACTGTTAACGGTTCTAAAACCGTAACCGCCCACATTAAATAACCTGGTTCAAGACTAGGATCACCATAAGCATGTACCGTATACATAAGTTGATCTTTATCTAATCCTTCTACAGATGCATAGACAGCTTGCATATCTTTTAAATATTTTATATACGTTGTTGCTTCTTTTCCTTCTAGCATGGCATTATTATAAACTACTTTTGGTTCTACACTTTTCATATTATTCCTCCACTTTATTACTTGTAATGATATTATTTTCAAAGTCACTAGCATTTTGCATAGTCACTTTTGCGATTGTTTCTAAAGCTATGTCCGTTAAAAATCCTTGATGAGATGTAAGGATTACATTTGGAAAAGAAAGTAATCTAGCTGATGTTGTTTTATTAAGAATACTATTTGAGTAATCATCAAATACATAAGGTGTTTCTTCTTCATAAACATCTAATGCTACTGCATGGAATTTTTCTTCTTTGATACCATCAATTAAGTCTTCAGTATTAATTAATCCACCCCTAGAAGTATTAACTAAGATAACGCCATCCTTCATTAAAGCAATTGTATCTTTATTAATCATATAATGCGTATCCTCAAATAAAGGACAATGTAAAGATATTAAATCCGACTTTGATAACAACGCTTCTAAAGAAACATATTCAACATCTAAACTATCATTTGGACATGCATCATAAGCGATTACCTTCATACCAAATCCTTTACATATTTTACACATTGCTTGACCAATTTTACCAGTTCCGATAATCCCGGCAGTTTTATTAAAAAGATTCATCCCTTGCAAACCTTCAAGGCTAAAATCATTTTCACGACTACGATTATATGCCTTATGAATGCGACGATTCGTTGCCAGTGCTAGTGCCATAGCATACTCAGCTACTGCTTCAGGAGAATATGCTGGTACTCGATACACACTGATACCAAGTTGTTTCGCTGTTTTTAAGTCAACATTATTGTAGCCAGCACATCGCAGTAAAATGAATTTAATATTGTGTTTATCTAATTGTTGAAGCAAAGATTTAGATATATTGGCATTTACAAATACACATACTGCATCGTACCCGTTTGTTAAAGAAACTGTTTCACTCGTTAATTTTACATCGAAAAAATCTACTGTTTGTTGATACTCTAAAGCATATTGTTGGAAGTATTTTCGATCATATGCTTTCGTATCAAAAAATGCAATTTTCATAATGATACCTTCTTTCTATGTAGTATATATTAATATCAATTACATTATATAATAATTAAATAACAAAACAAATTATATACTATGTCTATAGAAAAAGTCATAAATAATCGAATCATATCATGTTTCTAAAAAGGAATGGTAGGATACATAGAAAATTAGTTTTTAATCATTGTATTGGTAGAAATATAATTTGGTAAAATCATGAATTTACTTACAAAAATTGTTGAATGAATATATGTTTTGTTGAATATTATTATTTATAGTAAAAGCGCCTAATCAGGCGCTAATTTATTATATTATTTGATGGAATAAGTATATCTATTCTAAATAAGGTTATATAATTTCTAAATGCTTAAACGAATCACTAATTGCATCTTCATGACAATCGACAGTTACATAATCAGCAAGCTCCTTTAGTTCTTTTGGTGCATGTTTTATCGCAATACTATAGTCACAGTATTCTAACATATGAGAGTCATTCATACTATCGCCAATTGCTACAGTATGGGTATTATCTAGTTGCATGTATTCAAGTACTTTTTGGATACCAGTTGCTTTGTTTACATCATGGAAGATTAGTTCCCCATTAATGGTATCTTTTGAAAATAATTCATGGATAACAATTAGGAATTTATCTTGCATAGCTTCTTGCAAAGCAGTAACAGCTTTTCTTGAATGTGCAATAAAGGATACTTTATGAATTTCTTTTCCCTTTGATTGTTCTATTGGTAACATTTTAAATTGTTTTGTATAAATATCTTTCAATCTTTCAAATTCTTCTTTGGTTACATCACCACAACTACCATTAATAAAACCATCAGCTAACCCTTCTGTTATATAAGAATGGTTTGTACCTTCGAGGCAATAATCAATATTATTTTCTTCCATAATAGTCTTAATTTTAGATAACAAATCCGCTTCTATAAATGATGAATAAATAACTTCATCATTTATAACAATATGTCCTCCAGCACTTGTTATAATACCATCAAAACCAATATCAAATAACTCATCTTCGATACCTACATAGTTTCTACCAGTACAAATAAATAGCTTATGGCCATTATTTTTTGCTTTTAAAAGTGCTTTTCTATTTGCGTTACTTAAAGGTATATTTGGTAAAACTAAGGTACCATCTAAATCTATAAATATTATCTTTTTTTCCATATATTTTTCCTCTTTTACTAGGATATAATACCATATTTTACATTGCTTTGTATATCCTAGTGTTGGACAAACACCGACACTGGTTTCCAATATTGTTTTTGAGTTCCTTTACACGCTCTAACATACCCATCACGATGACCAAAGATACGGGCTAAGGTTCCTTTTTCAACTTTACTAATGTGCGTAACTACGCCATTTACTACTGCATATTTCATATTGTTTACCTCCTTGTATATAGATTATCATATTTTTATTTTTTAGATTATTACAAATTCTATATAAACACCAAAAAAAGTATGTTAAATGGTTTTCTTTGTGAAAAAAATGTCATTGTATCCGCTTTCAAAAAATGGTAAAATAACCATGTATACTTAAGTAAGGAGAAAAAGTTATGGAAAAGGACTGTTTATGTCAATTAGTTACTGAAGAAAAAGAACAGATTATCGCTATTTGTGACAAATATCGTGATAACCCTGGTTCACTTATCAGTATCTTAAATGATGTGCAGGATTTCTTTGGATATTTACCAATCCAAGTACAAGAAATCATTGCACATGAAACTGGTATTTCATTATCAGAAATTTATGGGGTTGTTACATTCTACTCAAGATTTAGTATTACTCCAACAGGTAAATACAAAGTAAGCGTATGTATGGGTACAGCTTGTTATGTTAAAGGAGCACAGGATTTAGTGGATGGATTCGAACGTGCTTTAAACATCAAAATTGGAGAAACAACAGAAGACAATCAATTTACATTAGAAGCAACACGTTGCATTGGGGCATGTGGACTGGCACCGGTTGTAACAGTTGGTGAAGATGTTTATGGATCTTTAAAAACAGATGATATTAAAAAAATTGTATCAAGTTATGCAAGCAAGGAGGAAAACTAGTATGGATAGAGTTGCCTTACATGAATTGCATCAAAAAAGATATGATGAAATCAAGATGCGTTTAGATCAAAGCCCATGTGATTGTACACATATCATGGTATGTGGAGGTTCAGGATGTCATTCTGCTAAATCAGGAGAAATCATCAATGAATTACGTAAATTAATTAAAGAAGAAAACTTAGATGAAACAGTAGAAGTAGTACAAACAGGATGTTTTGGTTTATGTACGAAAGGACCAATCGTATTAATGCAACCTGATGATACATTCTATAGTCATGTTAAGACTTCTGATGTTAAAGAAATTGTTGATACACATTTAAAAAATAGAGAAGTTGTAGACCGTTTATTAGTTATTGAACCCGATGGACGTAAAGTAGAAAAACTAAATGACTTAACTTTCTATAAAAAACAAAAACGTATTGTTCTTAAAAACTGTGGTGTAATTGACCCAGAAAGAATTGAAGATTATATTGCTCTTCAAGGTTATCAAGCTTTAGAAAAAAGTTTATTTGAAATGACTCCAGAATCTGTAGTAGAAGAGATTAAAAACTCAGGTTTAAGAGGACGTGGTGGAGCAGGTTTTTCAACTGGTAGAAAATGGGAAATTTGTGCAAATGTTCCAGGACAAATCAAATATGTAGCTTGTAATGCTGATGAGGGAGATCCAGGAGCATTCATGGACCGTTCAGTACTTGAAGGTGATCCACATGCATTAATTGAAGCAATGGCGATTGCTGGATATGCAATTGGAGCTAGCTATGGTTATGTATATGTACGTGCTGAATACCCAATGGCTATTAACCGTTTAAATATCGCTATTAACCAAGCAAAAGAAGCTGGTTTATTAGGTGATAACATCATGGGAAGTGACTTTAGCTTTGACTTAGAAATCCGTTATGGAGCTGGAGCATTTGTTTGTGGTGAAGAAACAGCATTATTAAACTCAGTAGAAGGTAAACGTGGTGAACCAAGACCTAGACCACCATATCCTGCTCAAAAAGGTTTATTTGGTAAACCAACATTATTAAATAACGTTGAAACATATGCAAATATTGCTCAAATCATTTTACATGGGGCTGATTGGTATGGTTCAATGGGTACCGAAAACTCTAAAGGAACAAAAGTATTTGCCCTTGGTGGTAAAATCAATAACGTAGGGTTAGTTGAAGTACCAATGGGAATCACACTTAGAGAAATTATCTATGATGTAGGTGGTGGTATTCCAGATGGAAAAGCATTTAAAGCAGCACAAACTGGTGGTCCATCAGGTGGATGTATTCCAGAACATTTATTAGATATTTCTGTAGAATATGATGAATTATTAAAAATTGGTTCAATGATGGGTTCAGGTGGACTTATCGTAATGGATGAAGATAACTGTATGATCGATATTGCTAAGTTCTACTTAGACTTTACGGTAGATGAATCATGTGGTAAATGTTCACCATGTCGTATTGGAACAATGCGTCTATACCAAATTTTAGAAAAAATTACACAAGGGAAAGCAACATTAGAAGACTTAGACTTATTAGAAGAATTAAGTCATTCAATTAAATCAATGTCAGTTTGTGGTTTAGGACAAACAGCACCTAACCCAATCCTAAGTACATTACATTACTTCAAAGACGAATATATTAGCCACGTAGTAGATAAAAACTGTCCTGCTGGTGTATGTAAAGATTTACTAGAGTACCATATTATCGAAGATAAATGTATCGGTTGTACATTATGTTCAAGACAATGTCCAGTTGGGGCAATTAGCGGAACAGTTAAACAACCACATATCATTGATCAAGATGCTTGTGTTAAATGTGGACTATGCTTAAGCAAATGTAAATTCAAAGCAATCGTTGTAGGTAGTGCATGTAGTAAGGAGGCTAATTAATATGGCAACAGTTAAAGTTACAATCAATAATAGAGAATATGAAGTAGAAGAAGGAATAACAGTATTAGAAGCTGCAAAGCAAGCAAATATTGATATCCCAACACTATGTTACTTAAAAAAGATTAATGCTATCGGTGCTTGCCGTATGTGTTTAGTTGAAATTGAAGGAATGAGAACGCTGCAAGCTTCTTGTGTATACCCTGTAAGTGAAGGTATGAAAATAAAAACAAATTCTACGCAAGTTCGTGATGCTAGAAGAATGAATATGGAATTAGTACTTTCAAACCATGATCGTAGTTGTTACAAATGTCCAAGAAATAACAATTGTGAATTACGTTCATTAGCTGGTAAATTAGGTGTTGATGATATTCGTTTTGAAATCGAACCACCTAAAGTTACTTTAGATGAATCAAACCCATCATTTGTACGTGATAATGCAAAATGTATCTTATGTAAACGTTGTGTTGCTGTATGTAAAAACTTACAAAAAGTAAATGCAATTGAAACAACAAAACGTGGATTTGAAACAGAAGTTACAAATGCTTTTGGCCGTCCTACAAGTGAAACAGAATGTATCTTATGTGGACAATGTATTACAGTATGTCCTACAGGTGCACTTCGTGAAAGAACAAATACAGATGATGTATTTGCAGCAATCGATGATCCTAAAAAACATGTAGTAGTACAAATTGCACCTGCAGTACGTGCTGCTTTAGGTGAAGAATTTGGTCTTCCAATGGGAACTAATACAATTGGTAAAATGGTTACTGCTGGTAGAATCCTTGGATTCGATAAAGTATTTGATGTAAATACTGGAGCTGACCTTACAATCATCGAAGAAGGAACTGAATTACTTGGGCGTGTTCAAAACGGTGGAAAACTTCCAATGATTACATCTTGTAGTCCAGGATGGATTAAATACTGTGAACATTTCTATCCTTCATTCATTGAAAACTTATCATCTTGTAAATCACCACATATGATGTTTGGTGCAGTATTAAAATCATACTACGCTAAAAAAGCTGGTATTGATCCTAAAGATATCGTAGTTGTTTCAGTAATGCCTTGCGTTGCAAAGAAATATGAAGCATCTAGAGATGAATTTGAAGTTGATGGAATCCGTGATGTTGATTACGTAATTACATCAAGAGAATATGCAGCAATGATTAAGGCTGCAAGTATTAACTTTGTAAACTTAGAAGATAGTCAATTTGATAGTCCTTTCCCACATGCTGATACTGGTTCTGCAGTAATCTTTGGGGTAACTGGTGGAGTAATGGAAGCAGCCCTTCGTACAGTTGCTGAAAAATTAACAGGTAAAGAATTAGATTCTTTAGATATCACTCAAGCACGTGGAAACAAAGGAACAAAAGAAGTAGAAATAAAAGCTGGAGATATCACATTACACGGTTTAGTAGTAAGTGGTGTTGGAAACGCAAAAGAAGTATTAGAAGAAATTAAGGCAAATGGTGGTAAGTCAAAATATCACTTCATCGAAGTAATGGGATGTCCTGGTGGATGTATCTTAGGTGGTGGTCAACCAATCTATGATTCAGTAACAAGAGAACACGTAGATGTATTTGCTAAACGTGCTTCGGTACTATACCAAGCAGACGTTGATGCACCAATCCGTAAATCACATGAAAATCCTGATATCGTAGCATTATATGATGAATTCTTTGAAACACCAAATGGCCATAAAGCTCATAAATATTTACACACTCACTACTGTGCAAAAGGACGATTTGGAAAGGTCGATTAAAATGAAAAAACTAATTGTATTTCTATTTAGTGTAGCATTGCTTACAGGATGTACTCCTACGACAAATTCAAGTGAACTATCAGTGCTGTGCCCGACTGGGGCACCGGCACTGGCATTTGTAGATCAATATCAAGAAATTGTTCAAAATGGTACATTTGATTTAGTTGATGGAAGTGATCAATTGATTGCTGAGCTATCTAAGACTGATAGTAAGTACGATGTAATTGTAGCACCGATTAACACTGGGACATCTTTGATGACCAAAGATCAAACAGATTATAAACTGGCAGCAGTTGTAACTTGGGGAAATTTATATTTAGTTGGTACCAATAAAGACGCATTAAATTCAACAGGAGAAATCGCATTATTTGGAAATGGTACAGTACCACAAAAAATATACGACACAGCTTCTATTGAAACAACGTTAACGCCTAATTATTATCAATCAGCCACGCTTGTTCAACAACAACTATTATCTGGCAATGTGGCGGTTGGTATGCTAGCTGAACCTCTTGCGAGTGCTACTATAGCATCTGCAAAAAATTCTGGGATTGAATTAGAAATCATAACAGATATGCAAGTGGCTTATGGTGGTAATGGATATCCTCAAGCTGCAATTTTTGTAAAAGAAAATAGTAACTATAAAGATTTTATAGATACTGCTCATACTTTTACAACCGAAGGTTTTCCTAAAATGGAAGCATGGTTAACAACGATAACTGCGGATACATTAAAACTTCCAAGTGTAGAAATTACAATGACTTCTTTAGAAAGACAAAACATCAAAGTTGAATATGCAACTGATGTAAAACAAGAAATAGCTGATTTCCTTCAATTATTTAATATTGAATTCAACGATGATATGCTTATTAAATAATGATTAAGAAATTAATTGGTTTTTGCACAATGATACTGTTATGGTGGATTTGTGCATTAATCATAAATAGGAGCATTATATTACCAACTCCAAATGATGTCTTTATCCAGATGCTTAAACTACTCGTTGAACCATCTTTCTACAAGGCAATCTTAGATACGATGATACGTGTTCTAATTGGGTTTGGTATGTCAGCTATCCTTGGTATTGTCTTTGGTCTTTTTTCAGGTTTACATAAAACGATTGAAGAACTGTTACATGTACCGATAACATCAATTCAAGCGATTCCTCAAATTGCATATATACTAATATTGCTAGTATGGTTTGATGGCTTTGTATCAATTGTATTAATTATTGGTTTTATGATATTTCCAGTATTTTATAACAATGTATCACAAGGTATTAAAACAATTGATAATGATTTAAAAGATGTTATTTGTTTGTATCGTCATCCCTTTATGTACACAGTAAAAAAGGTCTATTTACCACTAGTAATTAGACCCATTCTATCTTCAATTAATACATGCCTACCACTAAGTTTTAAAGTTGGAATTATGGCAGAAATATTTATATCATCAACCTCGGGTATTGGTAGTGCCATATACTTAGCAAGGGTAAATATTGATATGGTATCAATATTTGCATGGATTGGATGGATGGTAATCATTATCATAACACTAACAAAAATAAGCCAGAAAATAGAAAGCAGAGTTAATTACTAACTCTGCTTTTGCTTTTGTAAATATTTTTCTCTGGCATACTTGATACTCTTATCAATACCATGATTTGATAAATATTCTAACATATCCTCAAGTATTCTTTTGCTTTCATCTTCCATTATATAATATGCTTGGGTGCGATTATAATACTCTAATGGTGCCATGTCTTGATAGTTATCACCAAGGTAAACAATCGTTGCAGCAATGCGATCACAAAACATCTCCACAAGGTATTTATTTGGTATCCTAGGTGCCTTTGCACCAACATCATAGAAATCTACCCAATATTCCCAATGATGCTTATTTCGACCTTTATGATGTAACCATGCCTGACTATAGCCATGAATTGACCTTTCAATACCATTAGGTGAACGACTACCATCAAAATACTTTGCACCAGTTTTTAACTCAACAAAACTATACTTTGACAGATCATGTAAAATTCCTTGTTTATACAAACCAGCTTTAAAACATAACTTAGTAACATGCAACTTATGTTTATTAATTACACCAAGATGTTTCCATAAACTCATTATTTTTCCTCTGCAATCTCACGATATTTCGTATGAAACAATTCTTCATCTTCTTCAATTTCTACAATATCACCAAGTTCTGGTAACTCATCTAATGTAGCTAGTGAAAAAGCATCCATAAACTCATCAGTTACTCCATAAAGAATTGGCATCCCTAAACTTTCTTCTCTTCCAACATCTTTAATTAAAGCTTTTGCTTGTAACTTACGAATCATACTATCACAACCTACCCCACGAATATCTTCAATACGAGTTCTTGTGATTGGTTGATTATAAGCAATAATCGCCAATGTTTCTAATGCAGCATTAGACAGTGAAGCAGATGTTTGTTCAACCATCTTTTGGAAATAGACATAATGATTTGGCTTAGTAGCAATTTTATATTTACCACCATAGTTTACAATTTCTAACCCTTTAAGTTCTCTATGTTGATACATGTCAGTCAATGTATCTAACAATGTCGTTGCTTTCTTTTTATCAACTGCAAGAATATTTGCAACTTGGCGATAATCCAAACCTTCATCACCTGCTAAATATAACATGCCTTCAATAATTTCTAAATATGCTTTATCTTCCATTATAATTTCCCCTCAATATATATATCACCAAACAAATCATCTTGAACAATTTCTAATTCTTTATCTTTAGCAAGTACTAATAATGATATAAATGTTACTACAAAATAAAAACGATCTTTTCTTTCAAATAATTCATCTATCTTTATCTTTTGACCTTTTCTAACTTTAAAATAGTCTCTAATTTGAACTGTTCTTTCATCAACTGAAATATCTTTCTTAGCTATATGAGTATCTAATGGCTTTGATAAAATCTTTCTTTGATACATTCTTTGCATTGCCTTCATCAAATCATAAATCTCTAAATTATCCGGTATCATTGTTGAAGTATCAACAACATACTCATCCATTGGATGAGCTGCCTTAATATAAATAGATTGTCTTTGTTCATGTAACATACGAAAATCATCTAACACATCTTTATAACGTTTATATTCAATTAATCGCTTAATTAATGCTTCTCGTGGATCTTCTTGATACTCGTCATCAATAACAACTGCTTCTTTAGGAAGTAACATTCGACTCTTCATTTCAACAAGATTTGCAGCCATAACTAAGTACTCAGAAGCAACTTCTAGTTGTTCATTGTTTTGTGTCATTACATATGCTAAATACTGCTTTGTAAGCAATGATAAATCCAATGTTTTTAAATCTAACTCTTTTTCTTTTATTAAGTGTAATAATAAGTCTAGTGGTCCTTGAAACTGTTCTAATTCAACTTTATATTCCATTAAATCACCTCATTCTTGTACATTATAGCACAAATTTATAATGTACAAAAGATAATAAAAAAAGCTCAAAAGAGCTATTTTCGTATTTTCTTCTTCCTAACAAAGTGTTGCCATAACTTAGTAAAATCAAAAGGATATAAGGGATACAAAAAATGATAACCAAATAAATTCAAACGTCCAAGATATATAATCAATACTACATTATACAAAAATATTCCTGGCCATGAAAATAATGCTAGCGATAGAATCATACCAAATTTAATATATTTATTTGTAAGTGATAATTCATAATTAGGAGTTGCAAAACCACATATATTACCAACTGCACCAAATAATAATACCTCAGGACTAAAGACACCTATCTCAATTGCAAATTGACCAAGTAATATTGCTGCAATCACACCCATCGCATTAGAAATAGATGTAGGAATATGAACAGTTGCAAGACGTAAGATTTCAACTGCTACTTCTAAAATTAGAATTTGTATAATAAATACATCATAAGCATCACTATTTACAATAATAGCTAACCATATGGGAACTAAATATACTGATAACAAAACCGCAAAATAACGAAGCAATCGTATCCCAGAACCAACAAGTGGATTTTGACGATATTCTTCGACATGCTCTAATAACTCAAAGATGGTAGTTGGTATCATCATTACTGATGATGATGTATCACAAATAAGTGCAATATGACCATGTAATATATGAGTTGAAACAACATCTGGTCTTTCACTATAACGTACAAGTGGATATGGGTTATATCCTTGTTGAATAATGATTTCCTCTAAGGCACGATCAGACATTACTAAGTCATTATTTTCAATTCCTTGCAATCTTTTATTTAAATTAATTAATAGTTCTTTATTAACTTCATTCTTTAAATAACATAAGCAAACATCCATTTTATTACTACCACCAATTTGTTGTATTTCTAGTACTAAATCGGTTGTTTTAATACGTCGGCGAATAAGCCCAGCACACGTTAAGACATTTTCTGTAAAACCATCTTTAGCCCCGCGAACACTTCTTTCGGTTTCGGGTTCATCAACACTTCTAGCTGGATATAACCTTGTTTCAATTATATAAGCTTTATCTAAGTAAGTAATTAAAGTACATCCTGATAGGACAAGATATTCTTGCATCTTTTTATCATCAAGCTCTAATACATCACCGTTGTTAATACAATCTTTAAATGTTTTTCCTTTTGCTTCTATAATACCATCAACCATAAAAGCAATTAAATTTTCTTTTACAAGACTAGATACATAGTACATATCAACAGGATTGCCTCTAAAATCCAATGTACGATGTTTCGTATCAAATGATCCATTTATAATCATGATCTCGGTTTCCTTATTAGTGCAAAAAGAAAGGCAAATAAAATCGCACTACTAATACCTGCAGCAGTTAAATCAAACATTCCTAATGCAAGACCAAAGATTCCATACTCTTTTGTTGCCTCTAAGGCTCCATGCATCAAAGAATGCCCAAAACTAGTAATAGGCAAAAGTGCCCCAGCACCAAATATTTCTACTAATGTATCATAGATATCAAATAAATCTAAGATAGCACCAATAATAACAAACGATACAGTAATATGACCTGGCGTAAGCTTCGTTTTATCATAAAGTAATTGACCAATCATACATACAAATCCACAAAATAAAAACGCTAATAAAAAACTCATTGCACCACCTCCAAACAAAATGCATGACTAACACAAGGAATACTTTGTTTTTGATTCACCATCACTGGTGAAAGCAAGGCTCCGGTTGGTAGCACTAATATTCTTTTGTAAATACCCTGACACATCTTTTTATATAAATAGCCAAATGTCACTAAGCCACTACAAGTTGGTCCACTACCACCCATATTAACATCCTGACAGTCACTATATAATAGACATCCACAATCTGTATATTCATTCACTTCAATATTTTCCTTAATTATTAATTCTTGCATAATCTTTTTTCCATAAGTTGATAAGTCACCAGTAATAATTAAATCATAATATGTACCTTTTCTTTTAGTATCAAGTAAATGTTGCTTTAAAGTATCAAATGCAGCTGGTGCCATCGCTCTACCCATATCATTTACATTCTTTTGTTGCATATCTATAACTCTACCTATTGTAATTGACTCAATACGAACCATAGAAGGTGTTTTATCCAAAATAACACTTACGCCCCCAGTAGCAGTAAACGTTGATGTATCACGCTTTTTAATACCATATTCATTTGGATAACGAAACTGTCGTTCAGCTGTTGCATTATGACTAGAAACAAATACCTGACTATTTTTAATATGTCCACTACTAACTAACAAACTAGCAAGTTGAATACTTTGTCCAAGCGTTGCACAAGCACTATAGACACCATACATAGGCGAAGGCAAAAGTCTAGCCACATAATGACTACTTGTTAATTGATTATTTAAATCACCACCAATATATAATTGAATATCACTAGCATTCAAATTCACTTTCTCCCTAGCAATGGTAAGAGCATCCTCTAACATTTTCATTTCCGCAAGTTCATAGCTATCATATCCTAAATGATGATCTGGATATCGCTTATCAAAGTAATTCTTTAGTGGTCCACTACTTTCTACTTTTCCAGCAGTCGTTGCCACTGCTACAATATAGACATCATCAAAGAAATGCGTATTACCAGAAATATTCAAAGACATAGCGAATACCTCCTAAAACAAACGATGCAACAATTCCAAATGTAATAACACTACCACCTAACTTGAAAATCGATACCCCAATACCCGTAACCAATCCTTCACTTCTGCCTTCCATAGCACAAGATGTCATACTATTAGCAAACCCGGTAATCGGTACAAATGTCCCAGCCCCAGCAATTCTAGCAATTCGATCATATATTCCTAGTGCCGTAAGTAAACTTGCAGCAAATATCATAA
>CAYJEM010000057.1:0-12777 GCA_964369175.1 uncultured Erysipelotrichales bacterium
GAGTAACTTCTACTTATATTTTTAAAAGTAGAACTTAGTCTTACACTTAACAAATTGTTTTTTGATATGTAAATATTTTGAAAATACTTTGAATAATGGTATAATACAACCTAATAGGAGAGAAAAATGTATAATAAAATAAAGAATAAAATAGAAGAATATAGTAGTATCGTAATATATCATCATGTAAACCCTGATTTGGATTGTTATGGAAGCCAACTAGCATTATATGATTGTTTAAAAAAGACATATCATGATAAAAACATATATATTGCTGGTGAGTTTAACAGTAATATTTTGAAATTTTACGAAGTTGAATATACCCTTGAATTACCAGATTTCACAAAAGAAGATGTACTTGCCATTGTTGTTGATACGGCAAATAGTGAGCGTATTGATGGGGATACGTATAAATTATGTAAAGAAATAATTAAGATTGACCACCATATTATTGTTGATAGTTATGGCAATATTAATTTAGAAGTCACTACAGCAAGCTCTTGTAGTGAAATTGTTGGTGATATCTTTAGAACGTTTCATGATGAATTTGTTGTCACAAAGCAAGCAGCAGAAGCACTGTACTTAGGTATTATTGGTGATAGTAATCGTTTTATGTATAATTCTACTAGTTCTAGTACTTTAGTAGTTGCAGCTTATTTACTAGATTTAGGAGTTGATTTTACAAAGTTGTTTAAGGTGATGTATACTCGTACAAAAAAAGATTTAGATGTCCAAGCATTTATTTTAAATAATTATCATTATAATGAAGGTGTAGCGTATTATATTTTAAATAAAGATAATTTAGATATGTTAGACTTAAGTAGAGAAGAAGGTTCTAATTACGTCTTTGCACTAGCAAATGTTGAAGAATTTAAAGTGTGGATGGCAATAACTCAAAATGTTGCTGATAACAATTATCGTGTAAGTATGCGCTCACGTGATGTTGTAGTAAATGAAATAGCTGCTAAGTTTGATGGTGGTGGTCACATGTATGCTAGTGGGGCTAAGCTAAATAATTTAGATGAGTTAGAATCATTAG
Source organism: uncultured Erysipelotrichales bacterium (assembly GCA_964369175.1). Lineage (GTDB taxonomy): Bacteria > Bacillota_I > Bacilli_A > Erysipelotrichales > Coprobacillaceae > Tannockella. Next base: position 1,040 of record CAYJEM010000057.1, read on the forward strand.
TTTCAATGATAAAGGAGAAAATTCATGGATAAAACAATATTTAGTCATATTTTTGAAAATATGTCATCAAATACAAAAACTACAGAAAATTCATTTTTTGCAGGAAAGCCAAAAAAAGGAGCCTTTTTGATTGCTCTTGTAATTACCCTAATTGTTGGTTTTATTACATTTTACATAACATTATTCCCCTTAAATATCTTTAACCCAGGAAGTGTCATTGTATTTATTATTTTACTGGGATTATTTACAATGTTATATGTAGCACTCAGTGCAGCTTTTAATAAGCTTGCAAAAGCAGTATTAACAATTATTGGTCTATTAGCGCTGTATTTAGCAGTAGGGTTCGTTATTTCGATGCCGATATTTCATGCGAGTAGTTTACAATCGCAGTTATTGTTAGATCAAAATGCTGATTTTTACCAAGATAATCCGACGATTTCTTATGAAAGTATTCCAGTAGTTGATCATGATAGTGCAATGCGTCTAGGTGATCGCCAAATGGGTCAAATTGTTGAGTATGTATCACAGTTTGAGGTTGATTCAACATATAATCAAATTAATCAAAATGGAAAACCAGTTCGTGTTACTGAGCTAGGTTATAGTGATTTAATCAAATGGTGGAATAATCGTAGTAACGGTCTTCCAGCGTATATTGAAGTAGATATGGTAACTCAGGATGCACAAGTAGTTCGATTAGCAGAAGGTATGAAGTATTCAAAATCGGAACCGTTAAATCGTAATATTGATCGTCATGTACGTTTTCAATATCCAACATTAATGTTGTTTGATGCATCATTTGAAGTTGATGATAGCGGTGTGCCATACTATATTTCATCTAGTTATGAATATAAAGTTGGTTTATTTAGTGGACAAGATGTAACTGGAGCAGTACTTACAAATGCGATTACTGGTGAGAGTGTGTATTATCCATTAACGGAAATTCCAACATGGGTTGACCGTGTATATCCTTCATCGCTCGTTACTACTCAACTTGGAAATTGGGGTCAATACATTAATGGGTTTTGGAATTCTGTGTTTTCACAAGTAGGGGTATTAAAACCTACAGAAGGTTATAATTATATTGCATTAGATGATGATGTTTATTATTATACTGGACTTACATCTGTATCACAGGATGCCTCTAATGTAGGTTTTGCTTTGATTAATTTACGTACTAAAGAATCAAAATATTATAACATTGCAGGTGCTGAGGAATTTTCAGCAATGTCGTCAGCAGAAGGTCAAGTTCAACATTTAGGTTATACGTCAACGTTCCCAATATTAATTAATGCTCAAGGAACTCCTTCGTATTTTATGTCCTTAAAAGATAGTGCAGGACTTGTAAAGCAATATGCATATGTTAGTGTTGAGGACTATCAAATAGTTGCAACGGGAGCTAGTGTTAGTGAAGCTGAGGAAAATTATTATCAATTATTAAAAGAGCGTGGTAAAGAGATTGAAGATAATACTGAATATCAAACGTTGACCGGAGAAATTGAAACTGTTGAAGAAGCGGTTAAAGGAGGTAATAGTACATATTACTTTAGAATTGTTGGCGATGCGACAGTGTACGTAGCTGATATTTCTTTATCTGATAAGTTACCGTTAATGGATGCCGGAAGTACTGTTTCTTTTGAGTATGTAAAAAACGGTGATGACGTAGAAATGATATCAAAAATCACAATTGAATAATGTTTTATAAAAGTAGTATGATGTAAAAATATACTACTTTTTTGTTTGGAGATATGGTATAATTTATCAATGAATTGAGGTGAAATGTAATGAAACCAAAGGTATTAGTTGTTGATGATGAAGTGGATATTCGTGAACTTATCGGTTTTTATTTACGTAAAGAAGGATTTGATGTTATTGAGGCTGCAAATGGGGAAGAAGCATTAGAACTATTTGAGACAGAATATATTGATTTAGGTATTATTGATGTTATGATGCCTTATATGGATGGTTTTGAGCTCGTAGAAGCAATCAAAGAATTTAAAGATGTACCATTAATCATGCTTACGGCAAAATCACAAAGTCAAGATAAGCTTAGAGGTTTTTCGGTTGGTGTAGATGATTATGTTGTTAAACCATTTGATCCAAGTGAATTAATGGCAAGAGTGCGTGCGATTTTTAAACGTTATGCTATTAATATGTCAAATATTATAACTATTGGAAATGTTGAATTTGATGGTGACAAATATGAAATACGTCATAAAGGTGAAAGCATTCATCTTCCATTAAAACAATTTGAACTCGTTTTTGAACTAGTGAAAAATCCTGATCAAATATTTAGTCGTGAACAGTTGATCGAAAAGATATGGGGTATGGATTATGATGGCTTCGATCGTACAGTTGATGTACATATAAAACGTGTTCGTGAAAATCTTGGGCATCTTCCAGGATTTCGTGTGGTTACTGTAAGAGGGCTTGGTTATAAAGTTGAGGTTCTTTAATGAAATCAATATATGGTAAATTAATTAGTGGTTTTTTATTGACGATTTTATTTAGTTTTGTGATTACAGGCTATATCTCTTTTCAAAATTCAAGTGGGCAATTGCTTATGCAGTCAAAAGAAGAACTAGTTGCAACGTCGAATTACTTTGTTGAAATCATTGATGATTATGGTTATGACGAAATAAACGGTGTTTTAGAATCATATGCTCATGCAACCAATGTAAATGTATTTATTATGGTTGATGATAATCTAGAATACTATCATACGAAAACTTCAGAAGTATCAAACGAAGAAGTTGATAATTTTTTTAATGAGTGGGATGGTAGTCAAATTATTGTACAATCAGCAAATGCAATTATATATGGGGATGTGTACCAAGTTGATGGTCATACAATTAAAATCATTTCAACAATAGATGTTAGTGAAGAACAAAACAGTTATATAATGTCAACACTTGTAATTCTCGGTACTGTCTTTTTATCAGGAAGCTTCGTTTTTCTTGTTATTGCAGATGTTATAGTTAAACCAATTACACGAATTACAAGTGCGATTAATGAATTAGGAAAAGGAAACTACAATATCCATGTAAACTATGTTGGTGATGATGAAATATCGAAACTTAACCAAGGATTTAATCATATGGCAAAGCAACTTGCTAAACAAGAAGAAACAAGACAAAAATTCATATCAGATATTTCGCATGAGTTTCAGACTCCACTGACTGCAATTCAAGGTTTTGCAAATATATTAAAAGATGAAGAATTACCAAAAAGTCAAAGAGAAAAATATGCAAATATCATACTTTTCAACAGTAAAAGATTATCTACATTATCAAAAAACATGTTACAGTTAACATTATTAGATAGTGATGAATTAAATTTAGAAAAAAAGAAATATTCTTTAGTTGAACAATTAGATCGTGTTATTGAAGACCAAATAAATAGTGCTCTTATTAAAAATATTGAAATTCAATTTATTAAACCTAAAAAAGATATCCTTGTGGATGGTGATGAAGATCGACTTGAACAAGTATGGATTAATGTGTTATCTAATGCGATTAAATATACAAAAAAAGATGGCTTAATAACAGTTACTATGAAAAAAGTTGGAAAATATGTAGAGGTATCATTTGAAGATACTGGTATTGGAATGTCAAAAGAAGTTATATCGCATATATTTGAAAGATTTTATCGTGAAGAAAAAGCTCGTTCAATAGAGGGAAATGGTTTAGGTCTTTCTATTGTTAAATCAATTATTGAACTCCATAATGGTAGTATTGATGTAATTAGTGAAGTTGATATAGGGTCAACATTTATCGTAAAACTTCCAGTAGAAAAAAAATAGTAAAATGAAGTATAAAAGATAGTAGAGGAAAGAATTAAAATGAAATTATTAAAAGATAAAATTATTGCAGAAGCAGAAGTGATCGAACCAAATATTGTTCGTGTTGATGGTTTTTTAAATCATCAAATTGATACATCATTATATCAAGAAATTGGAAAAGAGTTTGCTAGTAGATTTAAAGATAAACACATAACTAAAATTGTTACAATTGAAGCATCAGGAATTGCTTTAGCAGTTGCTACTGCTGTGCACCTAGGAAATATTCCAGTTGTATTTGCAAAAAAAGGAACAAGTGCAACAGTAAATGAAAATTTATATACAACAAAAGTGCACTCTTTTACTAAGAATATTGATTATAATGCAATTATTAGTAAAAAGTACTTACATGAAACAGATCATATATTATTAATTGATGACTTTCTTGCAAATGGACAAGCAATGCTTGGATTAATGAATATATGTAAACAAGCAAATGCAACAGTTGAAGGTGTTGGAATTGTTGTTGAAAAAGGATTTCAAGACGGACGTAGTCTGATTGAAGAAACTGGTGTTAAGGTAGAGTCGCTTGCTATTATTCAAGCTGTAGAAGGAAAGAAAATTATATTTAAATAGGAGAAAATGTCGTGTACTTAAAAAAAATTGAGATACATGGGTTTAAATCTTTTGCAGATAAAGTAAATGTTACTTTTGAGCAAGGGATTACAGGAATTGTAGGACCTAATGGATGTGGAAAATCGAATATAAGTGATGCTGTTCGTTGGGTACTTGGGGAACAATCAGTTAAATCATTACGTGGTGCAAGTATGAGCGATATTATCTTTGCTGGGTCACAAGACCGTAAGGCTCAAAATGTTGCTGAAGTTACACTAGTGTTTGATAATAGTGATCGCTTTGTAGCTATTGAATATGATGAGATAGAAATTACTAGAAGAATATATCGACATGGTAAGGATGCTGAGTACTTAATTAATCGACAAATATGTCGTTTAAAAGATGTTGTTGATTTAATTATGGATACTGGTCTTGGTAGGAATTCACTATCTATTATTTCACAAGGAAATATTTCTTCTTTTGCTGATAGTAAGCCAGATGAACGACGAATGATATTTGAAGAAGCGGCAGGTGTATCAAAGTATAAAAAAAGAAAGTTAGAATCGATTCGAAAACTTGAAAGAACAAAAGAAAATCTTGAACGTATTAATGATATTGTTGCTGAGTTAGAAAAGCAAGTTGGTCCTTTAAAAAGACAAAAGCAAAGAGCGGAGCAATATGTTTCTTTAAAAGAGCAACTTACAGAAATAGAAATAAATGTACTTGCTACTGAAATAACTTCTGCCAATACTTCTTTGGAAGAGTTAAAAAAACATATTAAAGATTTAACAGAAAAACATGCTAGTATTGAAGCTGATATTTTATTAAATGATAATGCAAATGATGAATGTAAAAAGAAAATGTTTACTTTAGATAGTGAAGTAAATGAATTACAAACAACCTTGTTTGAAGCGATGAATGCTGTTTCTAATTTAGAAACAACAAAAATTGAAGTTGATCAAAAAAGAAAATATCTTATGCAACAAACAAATCCTGATGATTTAAAAGAAAAAGCAAGGCACTTGAAAGAAGTTTTATCAGAAGCTTTACATGAATATAATGACCGCGTTGAACGTTTTAATAATGAAAGTTCAAAGATTAAAGAAATGCAACTTCAATTAGAAGATGCAAATCGAAAACTAAGTGAGAAAAGCCGTACATTAGATACGTATAGTCATGATATATCAAAAAGCAAACTTCAAAAAGAAATGATTGAAGATGCAATGAAAAATAAGACAAACTTACACTATGGTGTAAAGTCAATACTCGAATCATCAAAAAACAACCCTGGTATTATTGGGATTATTGAAGACTTAATCCAACCAATTAGTGAATATGATATAGCTATTACCACCGCATTGGCGGGATCAACACAATTTATTGTTACAAAAAATGAAGAATATGCTAGAAACGCAATTTCATTCCTTAAGAAAAATAAAGCAGGTCGAGCTACATTTTTACCAACAACGGTTATGAAACCAAGAACGGTTAATCACGATCATATGTTAGTACTTCAAACATTGAAGGGATACTTAGGTGTCGCGAGTGATTTTGTAGAATATGATAAACAGATTGGAAATGTTGTTGCTAATTTATTAGGTAATGTAGTTATTTGTGATACTTTAGAAAATGCAAATATTATTTCTAAATCATTATTTAACCGATATAAAATTGTTACAATGAGCGGTGACGTAGTCAATGTTGGTGGATCTATGACGGGTGGTAGTGCCTTTAAAAAGACATCAACTAACCAACAAAGTCGTGAATTAAAGGAAATTGAAGAGTTTATTGGGCAAAAAGAAACAATGGTCATTCGCCTAAAAAATGATTTAAAATTACTAGATAATGAAAGTAAAGAGCTTTCACATGATATCTTACAAAGCCAGATGGCTTTTGCGAAGTTAGAGGTTGTTGTTCAAAGAAAAAAAGAAAATATGATGTCTATAAAAGCAGAGTATGAAAGTATAACTAATCAACAAGTTGAATTAGATAACTTTGCTAGTGGTGAAACAGAAAATAAGCTTATTAGTGAGCTAAATGAAGCAATATCGAAACGTGATGAATTAACTAATACAATAAAATCTAAGCGTGAGTTACGTATGAAATACGTAAATGAAAATGAACAGTTAGAAAGTGAACTACGTGAACTTAGACAATTATCAAAAGGAATTCAAGATGATATTACAAAAAATACAATTAATGCAACGAAAATTGAGTCAACATTAGAAAATCATTTACAACGCTTAAATGAAGAGTACAAAATGACTTATGAATTTGCATTAGAACATTCAACTGGTCCAATTGATATAATGCAAGCTAGACAAGATGTAGCTACATTACGTTTTGAAATAGAAAGATTAGGAAATGTTAATCTTGACGCGATTGAAGAATATAAAATTGTAAGTGAACGCTATGAAACAATGGATGAACAACGATTAGATTTAATACAAGCACAAGACACTATTCTTGCTGCAATTGATGAAATGGATACCATAATGGTAAAACAATTTTCTGAAACATTTGAAAAAATCAATGTTGAATTCAATGAAGTATTTAGAACATTGTTTGGTGGTGGTAAAGCAAATATTCGCTATAGCGATCCAACAAATATTTTAGAAACGGGTGTTGATATTGATGTGCAACCTCCAGGTAAAGCTGTTCAAAATATTTCATTATTCTCAGGAGGAGAAAAAGCTTTAATTGCGATATCATGTCTATTTGCAATATTGAAAGTTCGTCCGATACCGCTTTGTATCTTAGATGAGGTAGAAGCTGCTTTAGATATCGCAAACGTAGAAAGATTTGCAAAATATTTACGTGAATTTGCCAAATCATCACAGTTTATTGTAGTAACACATCGTGAAGGTATGATGGAAGAATGTGATATACTATATGGTGCTACAATGCAACAAAAAGGTGTTACTAAATTAGTAAGTGTTAAACTTGAAGAAGCAAAAGGTTTAACAGAAGAAATGTAGAGGAGAGATAACGATGGGATTTTTTAAGAAAATAAAAGAAAAGTTTGTCGGTGTTTCCGCAAAACAAAATGATAAATATGTTGCTGGTTTAGATAAAGCAAATGCTTCATTATCAACAAAGATTAATGAATTAGCAGCTCGTTTTCGTGAAATTAATGATGAATACTTTGAAGAATTAGAAAATATTCTAATTATGTCAGATGTTGGTGTTTCAATGGTTATGAAAATTGTAAGCGAAATTAAAGCAGAAGTGCGTATTCAAAATATTCATGACCCTCGTGAAATTAATGAAATTATTGTTGATAAAATGTTTGTAATTTACGCAAATGAATCATTTATGTCAACGAAGATAAATTTTGCAGATGATGGATTAACAGTTATCCTGATGGTTGGTGTTAACGGCGCAGGTAAAACAACTACCATCGCAAAACTAGCACATCGTTTAGTAAATGATGAAAACAAGAGTGTTATGGTAGCAGCTGGTGATACATTCCGTGCTGGTGCTATAGATCAATTAGCTGTTTGGGCTCAACGCATTGGAGTTGATATTGTTAAAGGCAAAGAGGGTGGAGATCCTTCGGCAGTTGTATTTGATGCATTAAAGCAAGCTAAAGAAAAGAATGTTGATGTATTAATTTGTGATACTGCAGGACGTCTTCAAAATAAAGTTAATTTAATGAATGAATTAGAGAAAATGAATCGTATCATTAAACGTGAAGTGCCAAATGGTCCTCATGAAACGTTGCTGGTTATTGATGCAACAACTGGCCAAAACGGTGTTAGTCAAGCAACTGAATTTTCAAAAATCACGGATGTTACTGGTTTGGTGCTTTCAAAAATGGATGGAACTGCAAAAGGTGGTATTGTATTATCGATTAAAGATAATCTTAATATTCCAGTTAAATTTGTTGGTCTAGGTGAAAGTGTAGATGATCTTCAAGAATTTGATTTAGAACAATACGTATATGGTTTATGTAAAGGACTTGTTGAATAATGGAAGATACATTAGAAAAGAAACAACGTATTAATTTGTTAATGGATTGTTATGAAGATTTATTAACAGATAAGCAACGTCAGTATTTAGATTATTATTATCATCAAGACTACTCATTATCGGAAATTGGAGATGAATTTGGTGTAAGTCGTAATGCTGTATTTGATACGTTAAAAAAGTCTGTATTAGCTTTAGAAAAGTATGAAGATAAATTACATTTATTAACAAAACACGAAGAGCGTTTGCAGCTAATAAATAGAATAGAAACAGAAAAACAAAAAGATATATCAAATATTGATGAATATTTGAAACTATTAAAGGATATATAGGAGGTCATTATGGCATTTGATTCATTGTCAGAACGTTTGCAGTCGACATTAAAGAAAGTATCAGGACAAGGTCGTCTAACAGAAGCAAACATGGAAGAAATGTTAACTGAAATTCGCCTTGCATTATTAGAAGCGGATGTTAACTTTGAAGTAGTAAAAGAGTTCATTGCTCATACAAAAGAAAAATCAGTAGGTTTAGATGTTTTAGGATCATTAAAGCCTGGGCAATTAGTAGTAAAAGTAGTACATGATGAATTAGTTAGTTTATTAGGTACAGAAGTTTCTAAACTTGATTTAGAAGCAAAACCAACAGTTATTATGATGGTAGGTTTACAAGGGTCAGGGAAAACAACTACAAGTGGTAAGATTGCTAAGTTTGTAAAAGAAAAAAATGGAAAAAGACCATTATTAGTTGCTGCTGATATTTATCGTCCAGCAGCCGTAGACCAATTAAAAACATTAGGACAACAATTAGAAATTCCGGTATTTGAAAAAGGAACACAAGTAGCTGCTGAAACGATTGTTGAAGAAGCAATGGCTTATGCTCGTCAATACAACCATGATGTTATCTTAGTCGATACAGCTGGGCGTTTACATATTGATGATACCTTAATGGGTGAGTTAGAGAATATTAAGAAGATTTGTAATCCAAGTGAAATCTTACTTGTAGTAGACTCTCTTACAGGACAAGACATTGTAAATGTTGCAAGTACATTTAATGATCGTTTAAACATTACTGGAGCTATTTTAACAAAGTTAGATGGTGATTCAAGAGGTGGTGGGGCACTGTCAATTCGTCACATTACAGGAGTTCCAATTAAATTTATAGGTACAGGTGAAAAGCTAGATCAAATTGATATGTTCTATCCAGACCGTATGGCTGATAGAATTCTAGGAATGGGAGATGTTGTTTCTTTAGTAGAAAAAGTACAAGATGTGTACGATGAAAAAGACACAATGAAAACGTTCCGCCGAATGCAACAAGGAACATTTGATTTAGATGATATGTTAAAACAAATGCAACAAATTCGTAAATTAGGTTCACTTTCAGGAATCATGAAAATGATACCAGGATTACCAAAAATCCCAAAAATTGATGATGAAGAATCAGAAAAGAAATTACGAATGACCGAATCGATTATTTTTTCAATGACAAAAGATGAAAGACGTAATCCGGATATTATTTCTATTTCTAGAAAAAATAGAATTGCAAATGGTTCTGGAAAAACATTAGCTGATGTCAATCGTTTATTAAAGCAATTTGACGAATCTAAAAAAATGATGAAACAATTTGCAAATATGGATCCAAATACTGGTATGCCAATTCCAAATTCATCAAAACAACAACCTATGAATGCGAATCAACCTCGTAAAAAAGTTAGACAAAAAAAGAAAAAGAAATAAATGATAGGTGTACATTTTGTACACCTATTTGTAAAGGAGAATTGTTATGAATAATCTAATTTCAACTGTTCCATATGTTGGTGATGCAACTCAAATCACGCAATATCTTGGCATATTTATTGGTGCAGTCGTTGCAATAGTTGGATATTTGTTGTATCTAAAGAAAAAGAAATAGATACAATAATATATTGATTTACATCATATATGCTATAATTGTTTTGTAAAAGGGATATTTTTCACGGAGGTGAGATATATGCAAAAAAGATATATTATTTCAAGTTGGTTTATATACATATTAATATTTTTGAATACGATATTAATATCGACGTTCTCCTTTCCTATAGAGCTCTTAACGATACTTGTATATATGCGGTTTTGTAGTTATGGAATTCATGAATCTGATATTAAAGAAAAACAGATTATTTTTATATCTTCTGTATATAAATTGATTATTTGGATGTTATATGCAAGCAGATTACCATCAACATATATTGATATTACACTTGTTTCATTATCAAATTGTATCTTTTTCATTATTGATTTATGTATATCCAAATATTTGTTTCGATATATTTCAAAAGATCTAGTTATTACTGTTTTTGGTTTACAGAATCACAAAATGCCTAAAATAATCATGTTTCTATATGTTTTGTTTTCTAGCGTAATGTTGATATTGCTTTATAATGATATTAATTTTTGGTTAATTGAATTTTGTATTATTGGATATGTATTAGTTATATATGTATTTGTAAAGAAAATGACCGTTCATTTACCAAAAACCTTTACATACGTATTTTATATTTGGTTATGTTCAAAAATGTTACAAGGGCACGAGTTTTATAATATCACACTAACGCTGCCAATATACATATCATACATACTAGGAATGTATCTTATACATGTGTATTTGTTTAAAAATGTAAATAACAAAAATATCAAATGATAATTATGAAAATTCACTTGATATTTTTTTGTTATATTTTTCAATCTTTGATTTTTGAATTTTGTAATATATTGTATGAATGATGCAATAAATAATAAGTGCAAATAGAATACCTAATATTGTCCCACATGTATCTATAAAAACGTCTGTAATACTTGGTCCGCGTCCTGGAACAAATGCTTGGTGGAATTCATCACTACATGCATAAATAAAATTGAAGGTAATGGTAATAAATATTGATTTTATAATTTTAATTTTGAAAGTAAAGAGTAGGGACATTACTGTAATACTTAATACAAAGTAGATAAACATATGTGCAAGTTTACGCAAAATCAACTCTAAGTATTGCCAACTATCAGCAGAAATACTTAACATTATATTTTTTTCAGTAAATGTTTCAATAGTGCTATTTATAAATTCTAAGACTTTTGTACTTAAGGTTGAAGAATCAATGCTAGTATCATTTGATAAGTCAAATATTATATACATCCATAAGATGGTAAAAAGAATAAGAATAATTCGAAGCACTTTTAGTGAGTTTGTGCTTGTATCTTTTGTGATATTTTCTTTTGTTAGTGTCATTAGTGAGTCTCCTTTATTTTGTGCATTATAACATATTTACTAAAACACATATAGCTATTAATAAGTGTCAATCGAAAATGAAAATGTCCCAAAAATAGTTAAACATAAGCACCGGATT
>CAYJEM010000058.1:0-12731 GCA_964369175.1 uncultured Erysipelotrichales bacterium
ATGTGCTTAAAAAAGTAACAAAAATAGAAAACACAAAATATTTTTAAAAAGTTCTTTACAAATGCAATAAGATTATATATAATCATTATTGCAGTAAAGATATGGCGGCTGTGGTGAAGTGGTTAACACATCAGATTGTGGCTCTGACATTCGTGGGTTCGATTCCCATCAGTCGCCCCATTATTTTATTTAAACTTTTACAATAAATAAGAAAACTGAATTGTTTTAGTTTAACAATCCAGTCAGTTGATTACTTGTAACAGTTTTAGCACGATGATGCTATCTAAATTTAAATTTCAAGCGTACCATTCAGGTGCGCTTTTTTATTTTAAAGCGCCTTTTTAATTAGTTGTTATAACATAAATACTACATAGTTAATTCTGTACTATAGTAACTATAGCAATCGTTTTATATTATTTATATGCTGCAATTTGTGTTTTTGATTTCTGATTATTAATACGTGGAATATGAAATCTCTATTTTGTTTTGATGTACATACTCGAAAAAACCTTTTGTATCATTTTTAAAGTTTTCTTTGATATTATTTCCATTTGCATCAGTTACTGATGCATACTCATAATTTTTAAAAAAATCTTTCATGTATTCATTAGCGGTACCATTATTAAGGTAGTTTTTATAATCTGAAAAATTATAATAATAATAGTTTGTTACAGTGAAAATACACAACACAATTATAGCAACAAGACTATAAATTATTTTTCTTCTCAAAGTTGAATTTTTTATTTTTTTCATAATAAAGTCCTTGTATATTACAATTGATTCATTTTAAAACAATATACTTATCCTTTCTAGGAATATGTATAATTGCATTCTATTTTGTAAAAACAAAAATAGATTAATGTAAGTTTGAATGATATCTAGCATTTTTGTGATGACTAAAATCTAAACAATACAACTTTATTGAGCATATAAGTTTATAATTTAATATATTTTACAAAGCGATAGATGATGCTACAATACAAAGTGCCTTAGGAATGCAATATAGTATAGTTTCACCTATTTTGGTAAAAGCATTAATGAGTGCCAGTATACTAATTGATGTTAAAATTAATAGTATCAAGGGTATAATTAATTTTTATATCTCATTTGACATTACTGCTTTCTTTATGATTTTGTTTTAAGACATATTTATATGTACGCCAGATATCTACGACTATAACTACAGTTGACAGTACTATTACCATTATATCTAAATATATATTTTCAAAAATTGTAATGTAATAGTAAGAGAGATATAACCAAATTAGAAAAGTGATTATTGATAAAATAATTCTTGCATAAACTTTATAGTTCATAATAGCAACCCCCTTTCTTTGTGACATGCATGCAGGAAATAAAATTCATACTTAAACACTATTCTTTTCTTATGAGTTCATTATATAATAAAACATACGTATAATCAAAAATACAACACATTTCTCTACATGGTACGTAAAACACCGTAGAACAACAGCAATTATGATCTAATAAGGGAGAATAATATTCTTTTAAAATAAAGATATATAATAGAAAAATATATCTTCTAAATATACTTATCACTTGTTTTGTGAAAATAATAGTTTATGAGTATAATAAATGTGAAAAGTTAAAGTAGATTAGAGACATAAGATTTAATGTATTGGATATATATCTACGCTACACTTTAAAGAATAAAATCGTACACTGCTTGTGTCAAAAATAACAAAAAAATCATGATGAAACGGAGGTGAAAATCATGAATATGACAAAAGTATACAGTGTAAATAGATGGTATAGTATTGTGATTGGAATAACGTTTTCGATGCTTAGTTTTATTTTATTTTTCGTTATAAACCGCTATAGCCTAATATGGCCAGAGGTAGTGGAATTCACGAAACTGTATGATGAATTTATTGTGTCCCATCTTATAGAGTATATCTATTTAACAGTTCCATTCTTTATGTTTTTTCTCTATACAATGTATAAAATGTATCGTCATCAGGTAGATGTTTTTAGTAAAAAGAGTATTGTGATATCATCGCTACTGATGTTATTACCATTGATTGTATTAATAATGTATATACTGCTTTTTACAATTGATAGTGAGTTTTTAATAATAGCAGCTTGTTGGGGAATTTCAGTCGTCATATTTAATTATCTATATATGACAAAAGTGCATAGTATGTTTGATAAATATGAGACATAATATTATTGTAATTACAAAAAAGAGAGAGCAAAGTGACAATGTCATAATCCTTTCTTTTTTTGTATCACATGAATTATAATTGATATTTCCATGATATTTTTCGTTATTTAAGTTAACACATAAAAATAACTTTAAAAAGATAAAGAAATTGTTCCTTTTTGTTTGTATATGTTGTTAGAGAACAAAGATATGTGAACAAATTCAAAAAAACACTGATGTATTCAGTAAAAATTAAACAATCAATTGTACATGTACATTATTTCATAGTATAATATAGTATAGAAAAGCATATATTGTGTGTGTGACTTTTTAAAAACTATAATTTATGACTAATACCTTATAGTTGTATAAAAAGAAAGGAGGAAAGTTACAATTGAATCATTTGTATTATGTCGTTAAATGTCGTAAATGTGCGAAGGGAGAGAAATAATGGGTGGCAAGATTTTAGTAGCAAAAGGCGTAAACAAAGTATTTAACTTAGGAAAAAATAATCAAAAAATAATTTTAAAAGATATTTCATTAGAAGTAAAAGAGGGTGAATTTGTATGTGTTATGGGTCCTTCAGGATCTGGTAAGACAGCGTTAATTAATAATATATCAACAATTGACCTACCTACCAATGGACATATTGTTATTGATGGTGAAAATATTTTATCAATGGATGAACGTAGTTTGAGTAATTTTAGAAATAACACTTTGGGTTTTATTTTTCAATCATACAATGTTGTTGATAGTTTGACAATGTTTGAAAATATTCGTGTTCCGTTATTAATTGGAAATCATGAAAATGAATATATTGATAAAGAAATTGAACGTATAGGAAAAGAATTACGAATTGAAAAATTATTGCATAAATATCCAAGAGAATGTACTGTTGGCCAACGTCAAAAAGTTGCATTTGCAAGGGCGTTAGTTACGAAACCTAAATTATTAATAGCAGATGAGCCAACACATCAATTAGATAGTACAAATACTTATGAAATTTTAGAAATTGTAAATAAAATTAATAAAGATAATATATCTGTTATTATGGTAACACATGATCCATTAATTGCTAGATTCTCTTCAAAAGTAGTCTATGTAAAAGATGGTATGATTAATCAAGTATTGGTACGTGATGCAATGTCACAAGAAGAATACTATGAAAAGATTGAACAGATGTGTATAGAAAACAATATTATAACTGCAAAAGAAGTATCAGCAGTAACAAATTAAAGATATATGTAGTAAGGAGTATAGAAATATATGTTGTGTAGTAAGGGGCCAATAATTGATAGTCTACTTAGTAGGGGTTAATTATTGGTTTTTGTGTTGTTTGTTTTTAAGAGGCGGTGAAAAAACCTTGATTATATCAAGTAAAATAAAATTATCATATTGGTTGTCATTTAAAAAATATGTGCTAAACTGTAGTCATAGAGAGAACACTACTCCTCTTTCTCCCCACTCTCAATGTCATCTAACTCTATATAAAACGACATGTGAGAGTAAAAGGTTGAATGTAATAGTAACATTCAACCTTTTTCCTTGTATAAAATAATAGAAACAAGTAGTCTATATACTTGTAAAGGGTGCATAAAACTGTTAGAATGAATCGTACTATTAAAAGGAGGAACTATGCAATGCAAAAATTCGAACAATTCAAACTAAAGCCATTTTGCTTTGATGTTATCAAAGAAATGCGTTTTTCACAACCAACACCTATTCAACAACAAGTTATTCCAGTTGTGTTTAAAGGAAATAATATTATTGGAGTATCACAAACAGGAACAGGTAAAACCCATGCATTTCTACTTCCTATCATGAGTAAGATCAATGTATCAAAAGATTGTGTCCAAGCTGTGATTACAGCTCCAACACGTGAGCTTGCAAATCAAATATATCAACAAGCAAAAGTATTTACAAATCATAATGCAGAATTACGTGTATCATTAATTGTTGGTGGTAGTGACCGTCAAAAAGCAGTAAATAAACTAACGGTACAACCACATGTGGTTATTGGTACGCCAGGTAGAATCAAAGATTTATCATTAGACCAACAAGCTTTGCAAATTACGACTGCTGATATTATGGTAATTGATGAAGCAGATATGACACTTGAATATGGTTATTTAGAAGATATTGATGCAGTAGCAGGAAAGATGAAAGAAAATCTTCAAATGATGATTTTTTCAGCGACAATTCCACAAATGTTACGTCCATTTTTAAAGAAATATATGTCTTCACCAGTAACTATTGAAATTGATCAAAAAGATCCAACTACAAAAAATGTAGAACATATTTTACTTGCTACAAAACACCAAAATCGTTTTGCAGTATTACAAAAAATCATGGAAACAATTGATCCTTATATTTGTATTATTTTTTGTAATCGTCGTGAAGAAGTTATCGATGTTGCTAAGAAATTACGTGCTGAAGGAAAAAAGGTTGGAGAAATTCATGGTAGTTTAGAACCACGTGAAAGAAAACAAATGATGCGTCGTATAATGAATATGGAATACCAATATATTGTAGCTACTGATATTGCTGCTCGTGGTATTGATATTGATGGAGTAAGTCATGTTATTAATATGTCTTTTCCAACAGAACCAGATTTCTATATCCATAGAAGTGGTCGTAGTGGTCGTGCAAAGTATACTGGTGTATGTTATAGCATGTATGATTCAAGTGATGAAGCAAATATTATTATTTTGGAGAAAAAAGGAATTGAATTTAAAAATGTTGCCTTAAAGAATAATGAATTTATTGATTTAGGACAACGTGAAAAAAGAAAAAAACGTATTAAGCAACAAACAGAGTTAGAAAAGAAAGTACAAAGTATAATTCGTAAACCAAAGAAAGTTAAACCAGGATATAAAAAGAAAAGAAAATGGGAAATTGACAAAGTAGTACGTAAACAAAAACGTCAAATGATTCAACAAGATATCCGTAGACAGAAAAAAGAAAGAAGTAAAGAAGCACAGGCTGAAAAACGCAGAAGGGAAGAAGAAGCATAATGAAGATTGGTAGTCATGTATCAATGTCTGGAAAAGACATGCTACTTGGATCTGTAAAAGAAGCACTAAGCTATGGTTCAAATACATTTATGTTTTACACTGGGGCACCGCAAAATACAACGCGTAAGCCAGTTGACCAACTAAAGGTAGAA
This sequence comes from uncultured Erysipelotrichales bacterium, assembly GCA_964369175.1. Lineage (GTDB taxonomy): Bacteria > Bacillota_I > Bacilli_A > Erysipelotrichales > Coprobacillaceae > Tannockella. The sequence goes on from CAYJEM010000058.1 coordinate 5,331, forward strand.
GAAGCAAAGCAGTTGATGCAAGAAAATAATATTGATATTAATGATGTTGTTGTTCATGCACCATATATCATTAACCTTGCTAATACTGTAAAGCCCGAAACTTTTGAACTTGCAGTGAGCTTTTTGAAACAAGAAATTTCACGTTGTAATCAAATAGGTGTAAAGCGCCTAGTATTACACCCCGGAGCTCACGTAGGTGCAGGTAGCCAAGTCGGTATACAACGTATTGTTGAAGGACTTGACGTGGCCATGGAAGAATGTGGTGATTTATTTATTGCCCTAGAGACAATGGCAGGTAAAGGAACTGAAATAGGTCGTGAATTAAGTGAGTTAAAATATATTATTGAAAATGCAAAATATGGAGATAATATTGGTGTTTGTTTAGATACATGTCACCTTCATGATTCTGGTGTTGATCTTACAAGTTTTAATGAATATTTAGATGAATTTGATCATATTATTGGATTAGATAAATTACTTGTGTTACATTTAAATGATTCTAAAAATGCTTTAGGAGCCAAAAAAGATCGTCATGAAAATATTGGATATGGACATATTGGGTTTGAAACTCTTTTGGATATTGTTTACAATGAACGTATTAAAGATGTACCAAAAATATTAGAAACCCCATATATCGATAAGTGTGCACCTTATAAAGTAGAAATTGATATGTTAAAACAAAAAACATTTCAAGATCATAAACAGTAGACATGATAATATCATGTCTTTTTTAAAAGAAGGAGTAAGTAATATGTATGATGCAATTATAATTGGAAGTGGACCGGCTGGTCTAATGGCAGCAAATGCAATAAACGAAAAGAGTTATGTTGTTTTAGAAAGAAATAATAGTGCTGGAAAAAAACTACTAATTACAGGCGGCGGACGCTGTAACGTAACTAACCTAAAAGACAATCGAGAATTTTTAGAAACGGTTGAATATAATAAAAAGTTTTTATATAGTACGTTAAGTAATTTTGGACCTTATGACATCGTTGATTTTTTAGATACAGTTCCGTTAGTAGAAGTTGAAGAAAATCAAATGTTCCCACAATCTAATAAGGCGAGTGATATACTTGAAAAATTATTAGAAAATACAAACGAAAATATATGTTATAACCAAGAAGTACGTTCAATAAAATATCACCAAGATTATATTGAAGTAAAAACAACAAATACAGTTTATAAAGCAAAGAATATAGTTATTGCTTGTGGTGGGTGTAGTTTTCCAAAAACAGGTAGTAGAGGTGATCATATTACTTTTGCAAACAAACTAGGGATTGATATTGTAAATGTATATCCAGCTGAAACTGGAATCATGCTACTAGAGAAAAATAATCTTGCAGGAATCCATTTTGACAATGTAGTGATTTCATTAGGAAAAATTAAAAAGGATGGACATTTCATTTTTACTCATAAAGGAATTAGTGGTAATGCTCCAATGAAGATGAGTGAATTTGTATACTTACAAAAAGCAAAGGAAATCTATATTGATTTTTTACCTAATATTTCAACTGAAGAAATAAAAGATATACTATTACAAAATAAAGAAAAACAAACAATAACAGTATTGTCCTCATTAGTCACAAAAAGATTTAGTGAATACCTTGTAGAAAAGAGTAGTATAGATAAAAAACTCAAAATAAAACAACTAATACATCGTCAGATTGATGAAATAATTGATTTATTAAAAAACCATCGCTATCATGTAACGGGTGTTGAGCCATTAGAAGGTGCTTATGTAACAGGGGGGGGTATAAGTATTAAAGAAATAACCGCAAAAACTATGGAAACCAGAAAATATCCAGGAATTTATGTAGTCGGTGAATCTTTAGATATTCATGGTCCAATTGGTGGTTATAACATTACTCTTGCAATGTCTACTGGATATACTGCAGGAAAGTCAATTGTAGAAAAATTAGAAGTAGAGAAGGAAGGATAATTTATGCAATATCGTATAGTGCCAAAAACTGGAGAAAAGTTATCAACACTTGGATATGGAGCTATGCGGCTCCCAACAAAAGCTGGAAGAATTGATGTTGTGGAAGCAAAAAAACAAATCTTGTATGCAATTGACCAAGGTGTAAACTACATTGATACTGCGTGGTTTTATCATATGGGAGCTAGCGAAAGTTTTTTAGGAGAGCATATTTTACAAGGTGAATATCGTAGCAAGGTAAATGTTGCTACAAAACTTCCATGTATGCTTATTTCAAAGCCTTCACAATTTGAAGATATTTTTAAAAAGCAACAAAAGAAACTAAATTGTGGTATTATTGATTATTATTTACTACATGCATTAGATGGTGAAACATTTGATCGAATGGTCGCTATGGGGGTGCTAGATTTCATCACAAACCTAAAAGAGACAGGACAAGTACGAAATTTAGGATTTTCATTTCATGGATCTCATGAAGAATTCATTAGAATTGTTGACGCTTATGATTGGCAGTTTTGCCAAGTGCAATACAATATTATTGATGAACACTTCCAAGCTGGTATAAAAGGTATTCAATATGCTGTAAAAAACAACTTAGCTGTGTTTGTAATGGAACCATTGCGTGGAGGAGCGTTAGTTGGAAAAATGCCTAAAGAAGTTGCTGCTCTATATAACAAGGCTACTATTAAAAGGAGTGCAGTAGATTGGGCACTTTCATGGATTTTAAATCATCCAGAAGTAACATTAGTACTTTCAGGGATGAATATGATAGAACATATTGATGAAAATATTTCAATCGCTACTAAACAACTACCAAATACACTAACTATTGAAGAAATGGATATGATTAACGAGGTTCAATCAACATACAATAGTTTGCTTACTGTTAAGTGTACAGCATGTCAGTATTGTATGCCTTGTCCAAAAGGTATTCAAATACCTGATGCTTTTAAAGCATTGAATGATAAGAATATGTTTTCATCAAGACTAACAAAATATATGTATGTTCGAAATATTTCTCATCCAAAACAAAAAACACCATGGGCTTCTACATGTATAAATTGTAAAAGGTGTGTAATGCATTGCCCACAACAAATAGATATTCCTAAAAGGCTTCAAGAAGTATCACACGAACTAGAAGGATTTGATTGTAAAGTTGTAAGTTTTATTGCAAAAAGAATAAAAAAATAACCTAAGGATTTTTATCCTTAGGTTTTTCTATAAAAACTTTATAGTATCAATTACATTGATACCTTTCTTTTCTAGTTTCTCTTTAACATGGTGATATTCTTCTTTGTTGTTTAAAGACTTAGCACTATGTGCATCAATACCAATAATTACATCATTTTGATATTCTTTTACAAGATTAAAAAATGTATCTGTAGGGTAATGTCTTTTTTCTTGAAATCCTAAAACATTAAATTCTAAAGGCATATCTATCTTTTTTGCATGGATGCAAATACGGCGCATTTGTTCTTTGAAAAAAGGATCACTTTCTGGATAATTTGGTAAGTCCGGGTGTGCAAAATAGCTAAACAGTCCAGTATCCATCCCTTTAAGAGAATCATCAACATATTCGACAAGCTGTTCTTTGGTAACTGGGTTACCATAATATATACCAGTTTCATCTGATTTATAAAAATGATGACCAAGGATACAATAATCGATATCATATTTTTTTATTTGTTCTTTTAACCAGGGAAGTTTCTCTTCAAAATATTCTACTTCCAAACCAATCTTGATTGAAATCTGGTTTTTGTATTTTTCTTTTAGTTTGCGAAGAGTTTGAATATATTGCTCTAATTCATAATCTTTCATTCGCATTGTTGGGATATAACCACTTTGATAGTGCCAAGGTGTATGATCAGAAAAACCTAGTTCAGTGTATCCAGCTTTGATCGCCTCTATAATATATTGTTCTTCAGTGTTCATTGCATGATGACATCTTGTTGTATGGGTATGGTAATTTTTCATAATTTTCCTCACTTTTTAATATATAATACACTATTAAAATATATTGTTAAATACGTTTTTTGAAAAAAAGAATATTTTCAGTAACGCAGATATCATTTTTTTCAAGCATGGATTTAACATATAAGTAAGTTTCTCTATTATCTAAAGACTTGGCACTATGGCTATCAACACCGATAATTACCTTATTTCCAACTTCTTTTACAAGTGATAAAAATATAGAATTAGGGAAATGACGTTTTTGAATATAACCTTCTAAATTGAATTCCAATGGAATATCAACTTCTTTTGCGACAACACAAATACGACGCATTTGTTCAATATAATAAGGATCTGTGGTATCAAAGTTTGGTAAATCTGGATGAGCAAGGTAGCTAAAGAGTCCTGTTTTCATACCATCGATACAATCATTAACATAATGTACTAAATCTTCCTTGGACCATGGATTCCCAAAAAAGACATTTGTATCATCGCTTAAGTGAAAGTGTTGGCCTAATATACAATAATCAATACTATACTTTTTAATTTGCTTTGTTAGCCATGGTATCTTCTCTTTAAAGTATTCTGCTTCTAATCCAACTTTAATAGAGATTTGTTTTTTATACTTTTCTTTTAGCAGTGTTAATGTATGCACATATTCCTCTAATTCATTTTCATGCATGCGCATTGGTGAAATAAAACCACTTTCATAATGCCAAGGTGTGTGATCAGAAAATCCAAGTTCACTATATCCTGATGAAATTGCTTGTATGATGTATTCTTCCTCACTATTTATAGCATGTTTACAACGTGTAGTGTGGGTATGGTAATTTTTCATTTTCGACCTCATTTCTTTTTTTTAATCATATACTATAAAAATATATAAATAAACACAAAAAAGTGTTGACATATTAGTTAGCATAGGCTAATATATGTGTATGAAGCAGAGATGCTTTTAAAAAATAAGTAACTGTTAGCTTTTGCTAACATAACTGAATACTAAATTGATGATACATCCTATACCTTACTTTATGTGTTTATTAAAAATGGAAGTACCAGTCATGCTTGCATTTTTATCCTTTTTCCTAATCGTCAATTTAGCAATTCATACAAGTAAAAGTAAACAACCATACATGTTTACTTTTTTTGTTAGTATAAAAGTGTATAGTTGCTTAAAAAAAGAATAGAATAAATATAGTAGTTTATTCTACAAAAAATGTAGTACCAAAATAGTATAATTAATCCGGAGGTAAGTTATGAGTAAAATTGAAACTATTTTAGCAAGAGAAGTACTTGATTCTCGTGGGAATCCAACAATTGAAGTAGAAGTAATTTTAGAGTGTGGTGCAACTGGGCAAGCAATTGTTCCAAGTGGGGCATCAACAGGTATTTATGAAGCATTAGAGTTACGTGATCGTGATAATCCAAGATATGGTGGCGCTGGTGTTTTAAAAGCTGTTAAAAATGTTGAGGAATTAATTGCACCTGCACTTACTGGTATGTGTGCAATGCAACAAAGAGATATTGATTATAAAATGATTTCATTAGATGGTACAGCAAATAAAGAGGTATTAGGTGCTAACGCTATTTTAGGTGTATCATTAGCTGTTGCTAGAGCTGCAGCAGATTGTTTAGGAATGCCATTATATCGTTATATTGGTGGAGTTAATGCCCATGTATTACCAACGCCAATGATGAACATTATTAATGGTGGAGAACATGCTGATAATTCAGTTGATTTTCAAGAATTTATGATTATGCCTGTAGGCGCTGATACTTTTAGAGAAGCTTTACGTATGGGTGTTGAAATTTTCCATAGCTTAAAGAAAGTTTTAAAAGATATGGGAATGCAAACTGCTGTAGGTGATGAAGGTGGTTTTGCACCAAACTTATCAAGTAATGAAGAAGCATTAAAAACAATTATGACAGCAATTGAAAATGCTGGATATAAACCTGGTGATGATGTGTTACTTGCAATGGACGTAGCTAGTAGCGAATTCTACAAAGATGGTAAATATGTGCTAGCTGGTGAAAATAATAAAACATTTACATCAAATGAACTTGTCGATTTCTATGCAGAATTATGTGAAAAATATCCAATTATCTCAATCGAAGATGGATTAGATCAAGATGATGAAGCTGGATGGAAATATTTAACTGAAAAATTAGGTGAAAAAGTACAATTAGTTGGAGATGACTTCTTTGTTACTAATACTAAACGCTTAAAAACAGGTATTGAAAATGAGTGGGCTAATTCAATTCTAATTAAAGTTAACCAAATTGGAACATTAACAGAAACAATTGAAGCAATCGAAATGGCTAAACAAGCAAACTATACTGCAGTTATCTCACACCGTTCGGGTGAAAGTGAAGATACTACTATTGCCGATTTAGCAGTAGCGTTAAATGCTGGTCAAATCAAAACTGGTTCAGCTTCAAGAACTGATCGTATTGCAAAATACAATCAATTATTACGCATTGAAGAACAACTAGGGGATAGTGCAAAATACTTAGGTAAAGATGCTTTCTATCAAATTAAATAATACATAAAATGGATGCATACAATGCATCCATTATTTTTTCTTTCTGATAAGTGATGTTGAGATAATGATATAGCATAGCAATAAGACAATATCTCCAAAAAATATGTATAGTAACCAACCAGATTGTAAGAAAACTTCTAGTCCTAAAAAGATAAAACCAATACCAATCAATAAAAATATAATTGATGACTGTTTATAATATGGTTTAGGGTCCAAGTCTTGTCTGTCTTCTTTCGAGATATAAACAAATACTTGGTTGAATAAAAAACCTTTTTCTTTATGTTGGATAAACGATATGATAAAACACACAACAGCTATTGCAAGTATGAAAAGTAAACCTGATATATTTTCCATAGTGAACTCCTTTCATTATTTACAGTGATTTTAACATGAATATAGATATATATAAATACTTTTATATTGTAATATAATTTAATCTATTCAAATACTCTATCATAAAAAGTACCTTGCAATGCAAGGTACTTTTGATTACAGTTCGATTGTTTTGTGATATTTTTTTTCTAATGGATCACTTTCTCTACTTGTATCAACGAGCGTATCCTTTTGAGGACAATTATAAGCAGGGTTGCAAACGTAATAATTATCACTAGATAAGTGTTTTTTAACAATTTCCAAACCTTCTGCAAAACGTTGGTAATGAACAATTTCACGTTCTCGTAAAAAACGAATTGGTGCTTTGACATCTTCATCATCAATCATGGCAAGTAAGTTATCATATGTTACTCTTGCCTTTTGTTCAGCAGCCATGTTTTCGGTTAAATCAGCAATTGGGTCACCAGTTGATTGTAATACTTCAACACTAAATGGAACTCCGCCAGCACTTTGGGGATAGATTCCTAAAGTGTGGTCAACAAAGTATTTATCATAGCCACTTGCTTTTAAATCTTCCTTAGTTAGACCTTGAGTTAATTGATAAACTATTGCAGAAATAATTTCAACATGTCCGAGTTC
>CAYJEM010000059.1:0-12700 GCA_964369175.1 uncultured Erysipelotrichales bacterium
TTCCAGTTTCAACTAATTTGTTACCTACTAGTGCAAATACATTCCCGTTGATTGGATTTGTAAATGAGATTGTTCCATCTCCATTAGCAACAAAACGTACTGATTCCCAACCACCATGGCTTGAACCACTAATTTGCATCAACTGACTAACGTTTCCACCTTTCCATCTAGTATCAGGGTATGCCTTTGAATTAAAAGTAACTGATGGCCCTTCCCAATCACCCCATACTTCAGTATATCTAAACTCATCAGAAATAGCTGTAGGATCTGCTGCTTCTACTGTAAGTGCTTTGTCTTCTCCGTTTGATTTGATATATTTTCCTGACTCTTGATGTTCGAAATAAATTGTTATATCATCATATTTTGCCTCAACAATATAAAATAAAGAGGCTTCTGTTACATCTGTTGTTATCTCAAGCGTACCAGATGTATTTCTTGTAATATATTTTCCGTTCCAAGTTTTAATGTAATTTGTTTTTGCATCTGCATCTACTTCTTCTACCTCAAAACCTTCCCAACTTCCTTCGTTAATAGATAATACTTTACCGGCATTCGATACTAGGTTATCACCATTACTTTGCCAGATTTGTTTTGTTTCACTATTTATAATTTGTACACGATTAACGTCCTCATGTGTTTCAACCGTGAATAATGCTGTCCCTGGTAAATTATTTCCGTCAACTTCACTTAATGTAGCGACTAATCCACCATCTTTAGCATCTACTACTTTTCCCGTTTCAACTTCAACAAAATAGCTATATGCATCATTTTGTTGGTATGCGTCTTTTGTTAACGGAGTTGCTTCAACCGAAGTTGTTGCAAGCGTTGAAAACATAAGACACATTGTTGTAATTACTGTTAATATTTTTTTCATATACTGCCCTCCTGAAAAAATAGTAGCACATAAAAATAAATTCATATATACCCAGACCCTAAAATGTAACCCGTTACATTTTATGTAACAAAAAAACCGAACTTATAAATTTCGGCTTGTTACTACACTTGGTAATTTTCGTTTACCTCTTCTTTGTAACTCTCTAGCTAATTGTTCTAATATATATATCACTGGAACCTGTGAAGAAATATTGTATGTCTGCGGCAAAATATTCTCTACCACATAATAATGAATACTTAAATCACTTAACTCATCAATCGTTGTTTCAGGCTTGTTTGTAATCACAATGATTTTTGCATTAATCATTTGATACAAGCGTATTTGATCTATTACTTCACGGGTTTCTCCACTTTCACTAAGTACGACAAACACAGTTTCTACGTCATCAACTGGTGGTGGATAATATGGGTCAATGGTGGCCACGCTATAATGCCCGACATTTGATAAATACCTTGCCCCGTATTGTCCTAAATACCCGCTAGTTCCTATCCCTAAAAATACTACTCTCTTGGTTTCCTCAACATAATTTGCAAATTTGTTTATTTTATTAATAAATGATGGTGTCTTGGCATATTCAAAAAACTTCATTAACATATCTACTTCTTCATTTTCATCAACTTCTTTTGTTGTTTCTTGATATAATTTTATTTTAAGTTTAAATTCCACAAATCCATCGCAATTCAACTTATTACAAAATCGCACAATAGTTGCTGTTGAAACATGCGTTTCTTTTGCAAGACTGCGAATAGACATAGTATGAATCAAAGATAAATTCCTTATAATATATTGATAAATCATTTTTTCAGTTGCATTCAAACTAGCTAATTGTTTATATGTAAAAATCATCACTATCACTCCCTACGAAGTATAGTATAAACTATTATCTATCGTTTCTACAATTACATTTTATTTTTATTGAAGAATATGTTGACAGTTATTGCATGCTACTGCTATAATTTGCGAGATTTTGTATAAATTAAGTTGTTAAGGAGAAAAATATGTCAAATCACACATCTAAAGATCAAGTATCAATTTCTGTAGGAAATCCTTCAGCTATTGGTCTGCTTGGTTTAGCTATCGTTACACTTGTCGCATCATCACAAAAGCTTGGACTTACTGAAGGAACCTCTTTAGTTATTCCCTGGGCAATCTTTTTAGGAGCAGCAGCTCAAATATATGCTGGAATGCTTGATTTTAAATTAAAAAATGTATTTGGAGGAACTGCATTTTGTGCTTACGGTTTCTTTTGGTTAGGAGTTGCCTCAACTTGGCTTATCCAAAATGGTGTATTTGGAGAAACTATGCAAGCAACTGCTGATGTACATCAATTAGGATTTGCTTTTATTGGTTACTTTATTTTTACTTTCATCATGACTATTGGTGCTGTTGAGGTAAATAAAACATTATTAATTATCTTTATTTTAATTGATTTTCTATTCATTGGATTATCACTTAGCACATTAGGAATTCAAGAACATTTCTTCCATAATGTAGCAGCGATTTCTGAATTATTAATTGCGATTGCTTCATTCTATGCATGTGGGGCAAATGTGTTAAACGCAACTTTCCAAAGAGAATTTTTACCACTTGGTAAACCATTAGGTATTTTTAAAAAATAATATAATAAAACAGGACTTGAATTTTATATTCAGGTCCTGTTTCTTTTAATGATGACAGTCTTTGCCACTACCACAACTACCACCACATCCGGCACAACCACCTTTTTTTGATTGTTTGACTGAATAGATGATAGCTCCTATGATAATCAAAGCAAATAACCCACCGATAATAAATGTTGCCATATTATTTACCTAGTCAGTAATTCTGTTCTTTCTTTATTTGATTTTCTTGTTAAAAAAACAATACATGTTACTTCTACGATCAAGAATATGATTGCTGCTATAAATCCAGGTGCTAATGCTCCTGTTGTTACAATAGTACCAATTTGGGTGATTAATAACGCAACTGTATAACCTGTTAATAATTGTGTAGCAATACCTATAAATACCCATTTTTTACTTTTCATTTCTGAGTTCATTGCCCCAATTGCTGCAAAACATGGTGGTGTAAATAAGTTAAATACTAAATATGAGAATCCTGTTAATGCAGTTAATCCTACAACCGTTTCAAGTGGACCACCTACTGTAGATAATACTGCTTCATCAACTGCTAAAATTACTGCTAGTGTACCTACAACATTTTCTTTAGCAATAAATCCAGTTACTGCTCCAGCTACTAATTGCCATGCTGCAAATCCAAGTGGAATAAATAATGGTGATAATATCCCAGCAACTGCTGCAAGCATACTCTCATTTGCATCAACAACTTGGAAACTAAAATCAAATGTCTGTAGTAACCAGATTGCAGTATTACAAATTAAAATAATTGTCCCTGCTTTTTTTATGAATGCCCATGCTTTATCAAACATATGTCTAAGTGCATATGTAATTCTTGGCATTTTATAATCTGGTAATTCAATAATAAATACCGAACTTGTAGTATCTGTTACAAAAATCTTTTTAAGTATCATACCTACAATAAATATAATAATGATTGCTAGTACATAGATAGCCGGACCTATCCAACTCACAGTCGGGAAGAATACAGCTGCAAGTAATGCAATTACAGGTAATTTTGCTCCACATGGTATGAATGGTACTAAAATTGCTAAACGTTTTCTCTCGTTTTCATTTTCAATAGTTCTTGTTGCCATTACTCCTGGAATTGCACAACCACTTCCAACAACCATTGGAATAATTGATTTTCCTGATAATCCGATTCTTTTAAAGAATACATCCATAACAACAGCCACACGTGCCATATAACCACTATCTTCTAATAAAGCAAGCAAGAAGAATAGTACCATGATTAATGGTGTGAATCCAAGTACTGCACCAACACCACCAATTGCTCCATCAACAATTAATCCTTGTAATAATGGATTAACACTCATTCCTTCTAGCCATCCATTAAAGAAATCTGGAATAATTTCACCAAAAACATTATCATTTAATATTCCTGAAAAATAACCACCAATTCCTTGTTGTGATAACCAATATACTAACCATAAAATTCCTAAAAATATTGGTAATCCTAAAAATTTACTTGTTAGAATTCTATCTGCCTTATCTGTTTTTGTTAAGATCGTTCTATCTGTCTTTTTAATATAAATATCTTTAATCAATTCATCGATTTTAGCATATCTTTCATGGTCATTTACAGACTTCCCTTGATAATCATTTGTTTTAGCTTGCTTACATGCTGTTAGTAACTCCTCTAAGTTATCACTTTTTTCTGCAGATATTTCTACAACAGCACATCCTAATTTTTCTTCTAATTTTTTAACATCTATTTTATCTTTAGAAACATCTGTTTTATTTAGTGCTACAACCATCGGTTTTTTTAGCTCTAATAGTTGTGTTGTAAAAAATAAACTTCTTGATAATGTATTACAATCAACAATATTGATAATTACATCTGCTTTTGCAGCAGTAATATAATCAACACTAATTATTTCTTCGCTTGTATATGGTGCAATTGAATATGCTCCTGGTAAGTCAATTACAGATCCATCTCCGTATTTATTCTTTAACTTTACTTGTTTAATATCTACGGTTACCCCAGACCAGTTTCCTACATACTCTAACTTTCCAGTCAATGCATTGTATAACGTTGTTTTTCCACAGTTTGGATTCCCTGCTAATAATAATTTCATGCTTATCACCTTAAACCCTCTCTACCTGAATTTCGCTTGCTAAAGCTTTATCTAATGCATAACGGCTATCTTTTACTATAATAATGAAATTCCCACCAACTTTTGAGATCAAAGTTATAATTGTTCCTTCAATAATTCCTAATGAATGTAGAAATGTAGCCATTTTTTTCGATGTGATTGTACTCGTTACTTGGTAACTTTCCCCAACCTTTGCTTCTGTAAATTTCATAATTGTCCCCTTTATATCTTCGGTTAGCAAAAACTAACTTTAGAATGATTATATTCTTTAAGATGAATTTTGTCAATAAAAAGGACTACATTGTAGTCGTTTGTGAATTATTTAATAGTTTTTTATATGTTTTATCTATTAAAATACTACCAATTGGAGCACTTATTAAAATAGAAAGTATCGCTACGGTTAATACAACTTCCCCGCATTCTAAGCCACTAGCAAGTGGGATACCACCAATTGCAGCTTGCACTGTTGCTTTAGGTAAATAAGCAATCGCAATAAATATTCGTTCTTTTTTGGTAAATATACTACCTATTAAACTAACATAGACACCTACGCTTCTTGCCAGGAGTGCAATTATAATTAATAAAACAATAATAAGTCCTGAATTTGAAACCAATTGTAGATTCACTCCAGCTCCTACAAGAACAAACAATAACACTTCAAATGGAACCCATAACTTTGAAAATCTTTGTGAAAGACGATTTGAAAGCTTTTGATAACGTAATTTTAAAGTTATTCCCATTGCCATAATTGAAAGTAATCCAGAAAAGCCAATCACCCCAGTCATCTGATCTTGCAACGTGACTGCTAGAAATCCATATGAAAGTACAATTATTACTTTAACACTGTCTCGCATACGGTATTTCTTAAAGAACCAAGCAAGTAGGTTACCAATAATAATTCCACCTATAACCCCAAAAATAATTGATGTTGGTATTTGTAATAAGTATCCTGTATTAATCTCACTACTAGTAAAGCTTTGAAGTGTAGTAGTAAATAATACAATAACAAATATATCATCAACAGACGCACTAGCCATGATAACTTGTGGTATTGATTTATCCTTTCCGTATCCTTCTTCTTGTAGTTGTAACATTTTTGGTACAATTACTGCTGGCGATACTGCTGCTAGAATGGTTGCTAGCAAAAAGGATTCATCGTAATCTATATTTAAAAATACTGGTGCTAGTATTGTTACCAAAACCATTTCAAATATTGCTGGTACAAAACACATAAATATTGTACTTTTTCCAGCATTTTTTAATTTTTGCCAATCGATATTTAAGCCAGCTCTTGTTAGAATAATAATCAAAGCAATTTCACGCAAATAACTTGATATTTGTAGTAGCTCTATATCTAGAACATTTAAGCATGTTGGCCCTAAAATTATACCAGTCAAAAGCATTCCTATAAGGCTAGGCAATTTTATTAATTTACATAATTTAGCTAATGTTAGCGCTGTTAAAAACAACAATGCAAGCGATAATAACATAATCCCCCTCCTATTAAAAATAGGCATTTCTGCCTATAGTTTCTTTTTAAAGCTAATATCACCTAAAAATTTTGATCGTTGATATTCTTCAAATCCATATTTTTCCAACAGTCTTAAAGACGATATATTATCATTATACACATGACATGTTATCACGGTATATTCATGTTCTTCTTTCAACCATTTTAACAAACCTTCAAGTACTTCACTACCATAACCTTGCTTCCAATATGCACTATCCAATGTATATCCAATAGTTATATTTTTCAATGTTACTGGCTCTAAATAAATATCACCTATTAATGTACCATCTAATTTCCTTATCGCTAATTGATAATTTTTACTAAGTTTAGTAAACGGATGCTTGATACAATATTGTATTCTATTTCTAGCATTTTTTATTGTATATCGATTCCATGATTGAAATTCACTTACTTCTGGTTTACTACGATATTGATACAATGGTAAAATATCATCTTCTGTAAATATATTTATTTGCAGTCGTTTTGTTTTAAACATTATTTTTTAATATTGTAATAAATAAACAACATACGATCTTTTCCATTGATATCTTTTATAATTTCAAATTCATCATCAAAATACTCTTTGATAGCTGTTTCCATCAATTCTCTTTGGTCGAATCCCATTTCAAAAGCTAACAAGGCTCTATCATTTAAAATTTCTTTTACTTCTTTAAATATTTTTCGATAAAAATATAGGCCATCTTCACCACCAAATAATGCAACATGTGGCTCATTATCTTTTACCATAGATTCAATCTTTTGTTCTTGCGGAATGTATGGTGGGTTAGACACAAATATATCTATCTTACTTCCCTTAAATGGTTCTAACATATCTCCTTGAAAAAACTCAACATTCGCACCTAGATTTTTTGCATTCAATGTTGCTACTTCTAGGGCATCATGACTTATATCACTAGCACGTACTTGTAATCGACTTTCTTCTAATGCTAAACTAATTGCAATAGCACCACTTCCAGTACCAACATCACATAGTTGAATTTCTTGATATTCTTCAAAATAGTCATCTATGCGATATAAGATTTGTTCTACTAATTCTTCGGTTTCATAGCGTGGAATTAATACACTACTATTAACTGTAAAATCTCTTCCAAAAAATGTTTCAACACCTTTTATATATTGAATTGGTTTTCCGTTAAAGTATTCTTCCATACCTAATAAAAACTTTTCTTCAATACTTGCATCTAACTCTTCATCCATCATTAAATATAGTTCATGTGGTTGTTTGTTAGCTAGATGAAACAGTAACACCTTAGCGACATTCACATCTTTATTAGACTGATCTAATCGCGCTTCTGTTTGATGAATCAGTTCTCTTATTGTTGCCATTATTCTTGTCCTTCTAATTTTAATCTTTGGTCTTCATTAACTAGTGCTTGAACAATGTCATCCATTTTTCCTTCCATAACACGATCAAGTTGTTGTATCGTAAAACCAATACGATGATCCGTTACACGGTTTTGTGGATAGTTATATGTTCTGATTTTTTCAGCACGGTCGCCACTACCAATTTTACTTTTTCTTTCACTACCAATAGCAGCTTCTTGTTCTTGTTGGAATTTATCATAGATTTTTGTGATTAAAGCTTTCATAGCTTTATCTTTATTATCATGTTGACTACGTCCATCTTGACTTGCTGCAACAATTCCTGTTGGTATATGAGTAATACGAACAGCAGAATCTGTTTTATTGATATGCTGACCTCCAGCACCAGATGCACGGTACGTATCAATACGTAAATCACCAGCATTAATTTCCACATCTACTTCTTTCGCTTCTGGCATAACTAATACCGTTGCAGTTGATGTATGAACACGTCCTTGAGTTTCAGTTTTAGGGACACGTTGGACACGATGTGATCCTGATTCAAATTTTAGTTTTGAATATACACCATCACCTTTTACTAAGAATGACACTAGTGAAAATCCTCCAGCATCAGCTTCTGTTGCTTCCATTAATTCAATCGACCATGATTGTGACTCTGCATATTTAACATACATGCGGTATAAATCACCAGCAAAGATATTTCCTTCATCTCCTCCAGCTGCACCACGTACTTCAACAATTACATTTTTATCATCATTTGGATCTTTTGGAATAAGTTCAATTTCTAATTTTGCTTCAACATCAGGCAACCTATCTTCTAATTCATCCAATTCCATTTTTGCCATTTCTTTTATTTCTGGATCATTTTCTTTTGCAAGTTCTTTAGCTTCTTCAATTCCAGTTATTATTAATTTATATTCTTGATATAAATCAAATGCTTTTTGCAAAGATGCTTGTTCTTTTGTTACATCAGTCATTTTTTTAATATCACTTCCGATATCTGGATCCATAAGGATGTGACTTAATTCTTCATATCTTTTTTCAATTGATTCTAATCTATCTATCATACTTCTCATTATTATTCCTCCTGTTGATTGTTATCTTTTTTATTATAAACTTATGCATTGTATATCTTATCATATCATTACCTATTTTAATATAAAATATTAAAAAAAAACAACAGTTTACCTGTTGCTTTTCTTGTTTCATATTCTAATTTAAGGGAGGTTAGAATTATTTCTACACCCATATAATAACGTGATTGTATTAATTGAATATGAACAAATATATTTATTTCATATTTTATGTACGAATATCTCTTACCCCAGGACCACTTCCATCTGGTCCTACTGGTGTCATATTTGAAAAACGACTGAAATCTTTTTGGAATACAAGGTTAACTGTTCCTGTTGGTCCATTACGGTGCTTTGCAACAATAACCTCTGTTACTCCGTTATCATCACCTTGCTCCTCAACTTTTTTATAATACCCTTCACGGTATATAAATGAAACCATATCCGCATCCTGTTCAATTGCTCCGGATTCACGCAAGTCAGAAAGCATTGGTCTTTTATCTGGTCTTTGTTCTACTGTTCTAGATAGCTGACTTAGTGCTATAATTGGTACTTCTAACTCTCTTGCAAGACCTTTTAATTGTCTAGAGATTTCTGATACCTCTTGTTGACGATTTTCACGGTTCTTACTTGAACCAGTTATTAATTGTAAATAGTCGATAATAATTAGTTTTAATCCATTATGACGACTTCTAAGTTGACGACATTTAGCTGAAATATCATTAATTGTTATTCCCCCAGTATCGTCCATATACAAGTTACACTTATTAACCTTATCGGCAGCTGCATAAAAACGTTGAGGTTCTTTTTTCATAATATCCCCAGTCTTAATATCATCTCCGCGAATTTCACCCATCGAACCTAGTATACGTTTTACCAGTGCTCCAGCATCCATTTCTAGTGAAAAAACTGCTACTGGTTTTTCTGCATTATAAGCTGCATGGTGTGCAATATTTAATGCAAAAGCAGTTTTTCCCATTGCTGGTCTAGCCGCAATAATAATTAAGGCCCCTGGTTGCAATCCTAATGTTAATTTATCTAAATCTATAAAACCAGTATCAACCCCATTAATTCGACTATTTGAACTTGCGAGCGCTGTTAATTCATCACGAACTTCACGGATAACATCATGAACAACTTTGAACTCTCCAGCAGCACGGTCCTTCGTTACTGCCATAATGCGTGTTTCCACCTGTGCTAAAAATCCAGGAATGTCCTCGACTTCATCATAAGCTTCTCCTGTAATTATTGATGTTTCTTTAATAATACGACGCAACATTGATTTACTTAACAAACGATCAATATAATACGGTGTATGTGCAACTGTTGCTATTGAATCTGTTAACACCATTAAATACTCAACCCCACCAATTTTATCAATTAACTCATGATCTTTTAAATATGATGTTACTGTTGTTATTTCTATTGGCATTTTTTGCTCATTTAGATATTTTATACAATGAAATAAATGTTGGTGACTTATTAAATAAAAATCGTCTTCTTGCAATTTATCAAGCGCATCTGCGCAACGATCTTTAGAAATAAGCATCGCACCAAGCAAGGCTTTTTCGGCTTCTAAATCTTGTGGTTCTTCTCTTGGCACAATCATTACCTCCTATTTTTCTTTTAAATGTACTGTAATTGTAGCTACAACACCTTTATATAATTCTACTTTTAATTTCGTATACCCCAACGCTCCAACTGGACGGGCATCAATAAACTTTCTTTTATCAACACGGATACCATGTACTTCTCTTAAATCCTCAACAATATGTTTTGTTGAAACACTTCCAAAAGTACGACCATCTTTCCCCGTTTTCATTAAAAACTCTAATGTAATTGCTTCAATACGTTCTTTAAGTGCAATTGCATTTTGTTTATCTAATTCATCTTGTTTTGCTTTTTCTTCAATCTGATGATCTAGAATTTTTTTACTTCCTGCTGTTTCTCTAACTGCTAGTTTATTTTTGATTAAAAAGTTTTGTCCATATCCATCAGATACTTTAACAACATCTCCTTTTTTCCCTACTTTTTTTACATCTTCTAATAATATTACTTTCATTATTCACTTACCCTTTCATCTAAATATTCATTAATCGCTGTTTCTAAGCGTTGTATTCCTTCCATTAAAGAAGAATCTTTTAGCTGACAGGCAGACATTGAAAAATGTCCTCCTCCTCCAAGCTTTTCCATAATTACTTGAACATTAATATCTCTTGAACTACGTGCACTAATTGCCACTTCATTTTTTGATGTGTTTCCAACAACAAACACACCTTTAATACTTCCAATACTTAATAACTCATTTGCGACTTTCGCAAGTAATGTTCGATCATAGCGTTTTTCCGATTCACCATAAGCAATTAAAATTCCATCACCATATAAGTATGCATTTCTTGATATTGCATATTTATCTTGGGTTGTACTTAAATCATCTTCAATGTATCGATTTGCTTCAAATACATTTGCTTGCATTTTTCTCAAGTTCGCAGCAACTTCAAATGTTCTTGGACTTACCCTAGATTTAAAGTTGTTTGTATCAATTAACATCCCAGTATACATAATAGTTGCTTCACGTTCACTTAATTTAATATCCGTCTTTTGATACTCAAATAATTCTACCACAAGTTCGACAGTTGACGAAGCATTTGATTCCAAATATGTTAATATTGGTAAATCAATAAATTCTTGTCCACGGCGGTGATGGTCAATAACGACCACATTAGAAACTAATGATAAAACAGTTGTATCAATTGATAGTGATGGCTTATGATGATCAACAACTATTAATAATGTATCTTTCGCAATATAATCCTTTATTATTTGCGGAGAAATAATAATATCACGATATAAAATATCATTTTTTAGTTCAGTAACAATATTTGCTGTTTTTTCCTCTAGTGATTCACTGTCAAGTATGATATGTGAATCGATTCCATAAGCTCTACATATTGAGTGTACCGCAATGCTTGCTCCTAATGAATCAAAATCACTTTGGCGATGCCCCATAATTAATACATTGCTTGACTGCTTAATCAAATTCCCAAGAGATTGTCCAATAATTCTAGAACGTACGCGATTTACATTTTCTTTGCTTTCCGTATTTCCACCAAAGTAGCGAATATCTTCAGATAGTGACTTTACAACTACTTGATCACCACCTCGCGAATACGACATCCCTAGGGCATTAAAGGCCATTTCGTCAAGCTCACGTAATATTTTACTTTCTCTTGCAATCCCAACACTCAATGTCATAACGACACCAAGTTTTTCTACTTCTTCTTTAAAAAAATCTAATATATTAAATTTTTGTTCGACTTGCTTATGGTATATTCTTTCACTAAAAATTGCTAGAAAACTATCACTTCGATATCGTTTTAGTACGATACCATTATTTTCAGCCCAATTTAGCAATGTTTGTCTTGTAACTGTTTGAATTGCTGCTACAGTTTGTTCATCAGCTCGATCGATCGATTCATCATAATTATCAATTGAAATGTATGCCATACAATTTTGTTGATCTTCATAATCTTTAGAAAGGGTATAGTAATCTGTTATATCCTTTATATATAACATACGTGTTGTCGTATTATTATAAACTTCATATTTTCTCGAATTAATATCTATCATTTTAATTTCTTCATCTTCGAACAATGATGCTAGTTGCGGCTGCCACTCTAATAACTTTTCACCAATAATTGTTATACCCAACTCAACAAATAAATCACTGGTCCACGTTACATTTCTATGCTCATCATAATTTATTAACCCAATACCACCAAATATATATGCAGTTTCTGCGTCACTAGATACTATTTCTCCAACACTTAATAGATTATTATCAAATGCCATAAATACAAGTAAAAATGCTATAAGTATAACAATATTTTTTATAACCACGTACACTGCTAGCGTTACCATTATGTCTGAAGGAATAATAATTGATAATGTTGTAATCAATAAAAGTTCAATAACTAATATGATAAATATCACACTACGCATATTTGATATTTTTTTAATCATAACCAACCCTCCTTTACATGTAATTCTATTATACATTATTTTCAATATTTTTTATACATTGATATTTTCAAAAATAAAAAGAAGCCCATATTAATATGAACTCCTAATTATAATTAATT
>CAYJEM010000060.1:0-12415 GCA_964369175.1 uncultured Erysipelotrichales bacterium
AAAATCATACGCTCCTTTCATTTTCACTATTTACAAATTTGTCAGTATACAAAAAAGATAAGTAACATCATAACTTCCAGCTCTTGATAATAAATACTATCCAAGAGTACTACAAATCACTAAACATATTACTTATCTTTACTAACTAGCATATCTTTTCTCCTAAAAAAAGATACCGCTTACATTACAATTGTACCAAACAATAAAAACTTTGTCTATACAATCATTTTGTTATAAGTATATAAATATCTAAAAACATTAAAGAGAGCCTTTCTAGACTCTCTTTAAAACAAATTTTTTAATTTAACATCGAACGATATAATAGCTTACAATTTTATTATACAGTTTCATCTGGTAATTGGACCATCGGCGATGTTGTGCCATCAAACACTTCATAATATTGTATATCAAAATCATTAATTATGACATTATGGTATTCTTGTTCATTAAAAATAATAGACCAAGAGTCATCTATAGTATTTTGATATAAAATTGCATCACTATAAATACCTTCACCTTCTTTGATAAGTACCTGCTGTAATGATTTTACTTTTTTTACTATTTTATCGGTACTTGTATCAAATATAAATTCATCATCGTACTGTACTACCCCTATGTGACTTGAGTTGGTAAAAGCAATTGCGCGTACGTTTTCAAATGCAATATTATTATGCGAGTCGTATAATGCATAGTTTAAAACACGAGATGTTTCATTTAAATAATAACCATTAAGATTGGAAGTATAATTTTCAAAAAAATTGGTGTTAGAAGACTTAAACGAAGTTTCGCTTCACTAGATAACTCGTCACCACCATATATCATAGTTTCATCAAAATGATCTTGTTGCATCTTTTTTTGGTTATCTTCTATAATAGCTAATGCACTGCTAAAAAAAGAAATTGAAGCAACGATAACAATTGGTAACCAAGACTTCTTTTTTTTTTAGCCATTGGTTGTGCTTTTTGTTTTAGAGCGTCCGCATATATACCCATATCTTTAATTTCTAATTTCATCCAGTTGCTAAGTTCTATATACCTTGGAATATATGAATAATAACAATAGTCCTCATCTATCATAATTTGAATCAATTTAGTATCTTGTTCTAGAAATAAATTAACAACATCTTCAATATAGTGTACTTTAGGCATTTGTATAATTGCTTGCTCTTCTATTAAATATCCAATTAATACTTTTCCCAAAAATGTTGACTCATAGTACTGATTGATATATTGATTACTATCTTCAAATAAGATTAGGTATTGATATTTTTCACAAAATTCCTTAGCTAACATATTATTATATTCATTCATCATCTGGTTTGCAGTATATGAATATCTAGTCGGTATACACTCTAAGACTTGCATTCTATCATTATATGAATGAATCTGTTCATTATCAAACCACAATGAAATTACATTTTCATCGAATATTAATTTTATAAACAAACTACTTTTCGATATTTCTTCTACCCTCATCGAAACTTCTTGAACATCAAATATTTTTGTTAATGCAAAGATGTTTTCTTTTTGTATTATTGATTGCAGGCCAACTTCAATACCATTTGGTCTTAAGTTATCTAATTGAAAGGATAGACAAATATCTTTATCTTGAACATTTAGCTTTAATTCTATTTTGCCTAAATTTATTTTAGCATCATATAAATACTTCCACTGAGCACTTGCTACCTCATATATGTTTATACTGTTTCCATAATTTATTTCTAGTTTTTGCATTTTCTCTCCCCTATTAACAAAACGAGTTATCACCCTTTTAGTGAATAACTCGCTTTACTTCATATACTCCTTGTACCTTAACTAAATTATCTATAGCTTGTTGTAATTGTTCATAATCTTCCACTGAAATACGCAATTGAATTATTGCTTTTACATCTACAACATCTGCACGAATATTAAGAATATTAATTTTCATTTGTCCTAAAAGAACAATTAAATCATTCAATAAATTTGTACGATCTAATCCTTCAATAACTAAATCAGCATCAAAACGCATTGATTGGACTGATACATGATCCCAGTACACATCAATCAATCTAGCTTTCATACCTTGTTGATGGACATTTGGACAATCACTTCTATGTACTTTAATTCCTTGCCCCTGTGAAACATATCCAACAATTTCATCTCCAGGAATTGGATTACAACATTTTGATAAATGAATTTTTAATCCTGTTAATCCTTTTACAACGACAGCACTGTTTCCTGCAACTGCATGTTGTTGTTTTTGTTGTTGTGTATTTTTTTGAAGAATTCTTGACAACCCATCAAAAATACTAGCTTTTTTAGGAACAACTTTTTCTAAAACTACATTTGCATGTAATGATCTTTTACCGATGAAGTATAAGATATCATCAAAATGTCTAGCTCCAAAGCCACCAATAGATGATTTATATGTATCTCCATCTAAGTATTTCTTTTCATCTAATTGTCGTTTACGAATCTCATCACGGAGTATTTTTCGTCCATCTTCAATAACATATTTCCGATCTTCAGCTTCTTTATGAGCAATATATTGACGGATCTTATTTCTTGCTCCAGCAGTGCGCACAAACTTTAACCAGTCTTCACTTGGCCCATTACTTGATTTATTTGTCTTTATCTCAATTACATCACCCGTTTTAAGCTTCGTGTCAATTGGTACCATAACATTATTAACAATTGCTCCTACTGCATGGTTACCAACTTCTGTATGAATACGATATGCAAAATCGATTGGGGTTGATGCATTAGGTAATTCAACAACTTTTCCTTGTGGAGTTAACACATATACATTTGCTTCAAATATATCTCTTTTTAAAGAATCATAGTATTCTTTTGCATCACCATCTTTAATATCGTCAGACAATGATATGAATTCTCGTAACCACTGAAGTTTTTCCCCAATTTCTTGTTGTTCAACTTTTGAAGAATAGCCCTTATTTTCTTTATAACGCCAATGAGCTGCTACCCCTAGTTCAGCAAGTTCATCCATTTCTTCCGTACGAATTTGAATTTCAAAAGTATTGCCTAATTTCCCAATAACTGATGTATGTAAGGACTGATACATATTTGGTTTTGGCATGGCGATGTAATCTTTAAAACGTCCTGGTATTGGTCGATAATTATCATGGATTAAACCAAGTACTGCATAACACGACATTTTATCATTTGTAATAACGCGGAGTGCATAAATATCAAATAATTCATCAAAACGTTTATTTTTAACAAACATTTTTTTGTAGATACTATAGATTGATTTTGCTCTACCTTGTATGCGGTATTTTATATTATTCATATCCAAAATTGAAGTAACGGATTGAACCATTTTTTCTATACTTTCTTTACGTTCTTCTTGATTTTTTTGAAGTAAAAAAGAGATTTCATTAAATGCAATTGGATCTAAATACGAAATACTTAAATCTTCTAATTCTGTTTTAATATCACTAATTCCTAAACGATGTGCAATCGGAACATAAACATCTAATGTCTCTCTTGAAATTGATTTTTGCTTTTCTACTTTCATAAATTGTAAAGTACGCATATTATGTAATCGATCAGCAAACTTAATCAAGATAACACGAATATCTTTAGCCATCGCAATATATATTTTACGATGATTTTCAGCATATGCCTCAATTTGATCATTAAAATGAATCTTATCAATCTTAGTAACCCCTTCTACTAAGGTTGTAACTTCTTCACCAAAAAGTGAAACCATTTCATCACGAGGAATATGACAGTCTTCCATAACGTCATGTAATAACCCCGCACAAATTGTACGTGGCCCAGTTTGCAAACTTGCAAGGATATACGCTACCCATAGTAAGTGATTTGTATATGGTTCACCACTTTTACGTTTTTGACTAGCGTGTTTTTCCATTATGTAATTGTATGCTTTATTTATTAGCTTGATTGATTCCTCACTTGTTATATATTTCGATACAAGATGCATGATATCTTCTATAACAACTACATCACCAGCTTTTTTTAGTTCTTCCATAGTATCACCTCCTATTAAAAAAGAGAGTAACTCTCTTAGTATGTTAATAATGCATGTACATTATAATTTTTTAATTTATCCATTCCACCTAAATCTTCTAGATTAATTAAGAATGCTATCCCAACAACATTTCCACCTGCTTTTTCAATCAAACGAATTGTTGCTTCAACTGTACCACCAGTTGCAAGTAAGTCATCAACGATAACAACATTTTGTCCTGGTTTAATACTATCTTTATGAATTTGAACTTCATTGCTTCCATACTCTAAATCATATTTTTCACTAATTGTAGCTCTTGGAAGTTTTCCAGGTTTTCTTACTGGAATAAATCCTGCATCAATTTTACAAGCTACTGGACATCCAAATAAAAATCCTCTTGCTTCAGGTCCTGCAACTAAATCAACTTTTTCACCAATACTTGAAATCCAATTTGTAAATTGGTTAATTGTTTCTTGATATGCTCTACCATCTTGAAGTAGTGGTGTGATATCTCTAAAAATAATTCCCTCATTTGGAAAATCTTTTACTGCTTTAATGTAATCTTGTAACTGCATATTACATCCTCCTTATAGTCGTATTATATCAAATATATTTGTTTTGTAAACTTATCGTAATTCTTTTATTATCATATTCATTGTTGAAGTACCATTAAAGGTAGAGATAGATAAGCTACCAACTACTGAAATAGTCTTTTTTTCTAGTAATTGATGAATTTCACTACCCACATTAAAATACAGTAAATCCAATGCTCCATTTTTTATAATAACACGATACTTTAAATGTTTATCATCTTTTAAAGTACGCGCTTGTTGAACCGTTAAATTTTCTAACCCAAAAAGTACTTCTTCATGTCCATTACCAAAAGGCTCAAGAACCTTTAGCGAATTAATTGACTCTATACTTAAATCAGATTCATCTATTTTCAGCACTGGATAGGTTATTTCAGGTAAGTTATTCATTTGCTCATTAACAAATACTGTTAATTTCTCTTTTAATAGTTCCACACTTTCTTTTTCTACACAAAAGCCACCGGCCATAGCATGACCGCCATAACTTGTTAGCACATCATCAACACTTGCAAACATATCATGTAACGAGAGTCCCTCGATTCCACGGGCACTTCCTTTATATTGATTCGTAGTTTTATCATAGTGTAAAACAAAGCTTGGTTTATTATACTGTCGTGTATATTTTCCAGCAACAAGGCCAATCAATCCTGGATGAATTTCATTTTTATAACTAAATAAATAATTATCATTTTCATTAACTTCATTGCAAGCAATTGTATATTGACTTGTTGTCATGGTTTGACGTTTCGTATTTATTTTAATTGCTTCTCTAGAAATAGTTTCTAAATAACTATCACTTGCTCCTCTAACAAAATAAGGAACAAGCTTATTTGGTGAAATAATTTCACAAAGCCTTCCAAAAGCATTAATTTTTGGTGCAATGGTAAACCCTAGACTTTGTACAGAATAGTCTTGATTACTTCCTAATAGATACTCAATTGGTTTATATTTTCCTTCCTTTAAAAAGGAAATACCATATTTTACAACAGCACGGTTTTCATCAATTAGTGGCATCATGTCACTAATTGTTGTAATAGCAGCTAATGAATATAAATATTTATCATGTTTTTCAAGCATTGCTTGGGCCAACTTATAAGCAATAAACCCACCACTTATTTCTTTAAATGGATAATCTGGTGAAAGCTTTGTATGAACAATACAATATGCATCAACTAAATCGTCATCAAAACTATGATGATCTGTAACAATAACATCAACCCCAAGTGTATTTGCTAGCTCAATTGCTTCATATGCTTTTACTCCATTATCAACAGTAATAATTAAAGTATACCCTTTATCATACATTTGTTGAACTAATTTTGGATTTAGTCCATAACCATCACTAGTACGATCTGGAATATAATACCCTACATCTTTATTTAATTGTTTAAAGGCATCTACTAGTATTGATGTTGCTAGTATACCATCGCAGTCATAATCACCATAAATACATATTTTTTCATCAGTTTCAATTGCTTCGAAAATTCTTTCTAATGCCATTTCTCCTTCTTGAAATAAAGAAAAGTCATGATATATAAAATCTTTCTTAAAAAATGATTGCATTTGTAACGGGGTATATTGTTTATATGCAAATACTTTAGCAAGTAAGGTATTAATTGAATACTCTTGCATATATTGTTGGTGGTTAGACACTTCTATATATTGATATTTCATCTGCTTCTCCTAACTAAAAATAGTTGCTAAGCAACTATTTAGATATAAATTCATTAAAATCATGGATGCTTAGTTTCGAGGCTTCTTTAATTACTTGGATACTCAAGTAATCGAATACGTCAGATAAATCTAGTGACATGATATCATCTACGATTTCGCACATTTGCATCTTTTCACGTTGTTTCCATTTAACATTAAATAAGTATTCACGTATTTGTTTTTCAGTAATAGTACGTTTATTAACTTGTCTAAAATCTCTTGCTTTTAAACGAACTAAAAATCGTAAATCCGTTTTTTCAAATTTGAAGTTTTCCATGTCATCACCTCGCTCAATTCCTAAACTCTATTATATGACAAATTCAAACATAAAGGAAGTATTTATGAAAAGAAAACTAATAAATTCATTTATCATATTAAGTGCTAGTAGTGCTATTACTAAATTGTTTAGCATAGTTAATCGTATGGTTTTAGCTCGCATGTTACCAAGTGAAGCGATGAACCTATTTATTTTAGTAATTCCAACCTTATCATTATGTATTACTTTAGGACAACTTGGAATCCCATCAGCAGTTTTTCGATTAATTACGCACCCTAAGTATCAAAATAAAAAAGTTATCATTAGTGCGGTGTCAATTAGCGTGTTTTCATGTACATTAATAACAACCGTCCTTGGGTTATCTTCTAGTTATATTAGTCATTCTTTGCTACATTCTAGCGATGCAATGTACCCACTACTTAGCCTTTGTCTTTTTATCCCCGTAATTGGAATATCTGGAATTATTAAGAATTATTTTCTTGCTAAAGAGAATATATATTTGGTTGCCAAAGCCCAATTTTTCGAAGAGGTATTTCGACTTCTATTTACGTATATCATGTTGAAATTATGCATTAATGCTCCAATTGCAATATTAGTAAGTATTACCTTCTTATCTATGACATTTGGTGAAATCGTAGCTATTATATATATGCTTATTCGACTTAATCGTAGCACTAAATATACTATTAAAACAATTTTTACAAATACGCATGATTTATTAATCAAAGACATGCTAAATATTGCTTTACCAGTAACTGGTACTAGACTATATCATAGTTTTGTTAGCTTTCTAGAACCAATTATATTACTTGCAGTAATTACAACAAGTAGTGCTACCCAAATTAAAGCAGATTTTGCAATTATATCTGGTTTTGTTGTCTCATTGCTTGTTACCCCAACATTCTTTAATAATGTTATATATCGTCTATATTTACCAATTGTAATCAAAGATTTATCTTATAAAAACGGAAAAATTTTTTTAAGAAACTTCTTTTTTGCAACCTTTGCCTGCTTTTTAATAAGTTTACCATTTACAACCATATTCTATTTTTATCCAGATATATGTCTATCTATCATATATAATACAACTGATGGAGCTAATTATTTACAATATATGGCAATACCATTTACTATATTTTATCTTCAAACACCCCTTAGTGCTATAATGCATGCATTAAATAAGAATCGCGCACTATTTCTTATCAGTTTCTTTGAATGTACAATTGAGCTCCTAATGGCCTATTTTTTAGCACCTATTTTTGGTGTATTGATCATTGCTATTAGTTTGTTAGTAGGTATGTGCATTACTTTGTTTTTTAGTGTATGTTGCGTATATTATTATATATTTATAAAAAAAGAAAATATCGACATTACTTAAGTGTAACGTCGATTTTATTGTTATACAAATAATAATAATAAGATAACAGATAATACAATACTAATTATTATACTTACAGAATTTGCAAGTGCTGGAGCATCTTTGGTATATCCTGCTTGTCTACTAAACACACTTGATACAGTAGTTAGTGGTGCTATAAATGACAAAACTAAAATTTGTTTTGCAAGTATAGGTAATGGTAAAATAAAATAACATATTACACTAAATAGTACCGCCATACCATATCGAATCACTAAAATCCTACATATATCTTCCTTTTCTGTTTTCGATATTTTAATCTCAATTATTAAACCGATCATAAACATTACCAAGAATCCATTAGCCCCTCCTATATAGCGACTAATAATTAGAATATTTTCAGGAATTGTAATTTCAAAAACAGATAATAAAATAATCACTAAATATGTTATAAATGGTGGTGATGATTTTAATTTTTCAAAAATAGGTTTAATTCCTATTTTTTTATTATCACTTGTAATACTACTTGCAATTGCATAACTTCCTCCTAAACAAAAAATCGAATTTCCAATATCAAACATACACAAATATGCAACACCAATACCAGGAAAAAATGCCTGTGTTACTGGCATAATAAAATTACCAATGTTATATCCACTACAACAAATAATATATGCAGCCTTATTGTTTGGATGCATGTTCTTACTTACTAAATAACTAATAATAATCATTATTATATTTGTTAAAACTCCAAGTATTAATAATATCACCATAATTATATCAAAATGCAAATCTTTAGCATTTGTTAAAATTGAAAATGGTAAAGTAATATTCATAATAATTTTTGCGAGTGTAAAACCATCTTCCTTTTTAAATACATCTTTTCTTTTTAAAGTATACCCAAGTATTATTACAAGAACAAAACCGAGTGATTGTACGAGTACTAATTCCATTATTTTCCCCTTCTAAGCTTTTCTACACTCTAACATATTTTATTATCTAAAAATGTTTTTTTTATATAATGAAAAAAAAAAGGGTCATCCCCTTATTAATTTCGTATAGTAATTTCACCAAATATACATGTATACTCAACAATCAATTGTATCCCACCACTTTGTTTAGTACGATTATTTATCTCACCAAATACTGGTGTTCCATTAATAATTACTACAACATCACTACTAACAGAAATTTCAACTTCTCCAAACAATACCATGCAAGATATACATGCGTCTGGTTGAATAGTAGCTTGTCGTAAATCGAGTTCAACTTGACCAAATAAAGAAGTAATATTTGTACCTAAAAAATGTTCAATAATTCGACCACCATTACTGCCAAATATTGCATTATAATTACTCTTTGATGACACTACTTTACCTCTGTTTGAACTAAACAAGATACTTACACCAATAAGAATAATTATAATTGGCGCAAACAATGTCCATGAAATTACATCTCGCGTTGCAAGTAATAGAAATATACCAACAACAATTCCAAATATTGCTTCTTGAACTTTACCCTTAAACAAACGAATAACACTTGGTATAATAATAATCAATGTCCACCAACCCTCAAAAAACAAATTGAAATTCCATACAAATAAATTATTCCCTAAAATAATAACTCCCATCGCTATTATTAATAAACCTATAACAGTTTTTTCTTTCATAACATACCTACTTTCTATATTAAATAATATCTATATTCTATACTAGTTAACTGCTATTTCATATCCATATTCAAGAAGTGATAATGTCTCATCAACAACTTCAATGTAACTACCTTTTCCTCGTACAAATCCATATTTTTGATATAGTTTAATAGCCGGAAAATTACTATCAACCACAAATAAACGCAAATATTCACACAAATTGTTTTTCGTTTGTTTTCTTGCTTCATCAATTGCATGAAGTGCAAATCCTTGATGCAAGTATTTTACATTGACTGCAAGTCTGCTTAAATACATAGCCGGTTTATCTTCAATCCAAGTTATCGACAATGACGCATTATTTGTTTTATACAAAGCAAATGACCAAACAATATCTCCACATGCATTTTCCATAATATATAAACTATTTGTTTTTATATCTTGTTCAAGAAAGTCACATGGAAACACTTCATCCCATATTGAAATTCCCTTTTTCAACATATCTTCAACAACTTCATTGTACATATCCTTAACAGCGGATAAATCTGACATTTTTGCTTTTCTAACGTTCATAACCTTCTCCTTAAAATTGAAAATATTATATCATGTAGAAATAGATACCACAATAACATCTCGCTTATAAAGTCTATGCGACATATTTTTGAATCATAGCAGACAAACATTTGGTTGTTTTTGTTTTTTTGTATAAATGCAATACTTCAACAATAGTTGCAAATCGATCAGCACTAGCAACTACAAATGCCTCTTTTGATTTTGGAATCAATGTTATTGTTAGTGGCCACATATGTGCCTCAATCATATTTAATTGTTTATCATTTAAATCAAAATACTTGTATGCAGCTTGCTTTGATAAAGTACTATGTGTAAATGGTTTGCGAAACTCACTACTGTCTTGTAAACGAAAGTCATGTAACAATGATGCTACAACAGCTTCATTCATATTTAAGCGGAATTTTTTACATATGCAAAAAGTAATATAAGCACTATATACTAAATGCTCAAGTAATGAGGCAATAGCTACATGCTGTGTCATTGTATGCATATTTTGAACATGTTGATTGCAAAGTAGTGGTCCAATCACTTCTTCAAATTCTTCTATTTTATTCATATTTATCATTCCTAACATTGTTATTATAACATAAAAAACATTGATATATTCAACAAAAAAAACTATGCATTGCATAGTTTTAGTCCATAAATTCAAATTCGAATTCAAGAATACGTACACTATCGCCATCCTGAGCACCAGCAGCTCTAAGAGCATCATCAATACCCATATTACGCATCTTGATTGCTAAACGTTTAATACTATCATCACTAACTAAAGAAGTCATGGCTACTAGACGTTCAATCTTATTACCTGAGATATTCCACATACCATTTCCTTCATTATGAATAACAAATGGTCTTTCATCAATATCATCCATTGTGTATAAAACAGTATTTTCTTCAGTATCTTCCTGTTCAAATTTTGGCGCAGTAAGTAATGTATCTGCAACTGAATATAACACCTGATCAACACCTTCATGAATGATTGCACTAATCGGAAATACTTTTACATCTTCTCCGACTTTTTCTTTGAAGATTCTTAAGTTTTCTTCTGCACATTCTTCATCCATCTTATTAGCAACAACAACTTGTGGTCTTTCTAATAAACGGTATTGGTATTGTTCTAATTCTTTATTAATTGTAACAAAATCCTCATAAGGATCGCGACCATCAACACTCCCCATATCAATAATGTGTACAATAACACGACATCTTTCAATATGACGTAAGAATTGGTGCCCTAATCCCTTACCTTGACTAGCTCCTTCAATTAATCCTGGCAAATCAGCCATAACAAATGAACGACCATCTTTTGCTTGAACAACTCCAAGATTTGGTACAATTGTAGTAAAATGATAATCTGCTATTTCTGGTTTAGCACGTGATACAACTGATAAGAATGTTGATTTACCAACTGATGGAAAACCAACTAATCCAACATCCGCAAGTAATTTTAATTCACATGTTACATCAAGTTTATCACCTGGTTCCCCACGTTCACAAATTGTTGGTGCTGGGTTTCTAGATGTTGCAAACCTTGCATTACCACGACCACCACGTCCACCTTTTGCGATAACAGCACGTTGTTTATTTTCTGTTAAGTCAGCTAATATTTTACCATTTGCTTCATTAATAATTAAAGTTCCTACTGGCACTTTAATTATACGATCTTTAGCATCACTACCATCCATACGTTTAGGCATACCATTTTGCCCAGCTAACGCTTTATAAACTCGATTATAACGTAAGTCTAATAATGTTGTAAGTGAGTTGGTTGCTTCAAAGATGATACTTCCACCTTTTCCTCCATCTCCTCCAGCTGGACCACCTTTTGGTACATGGGCCTCACGACGAAATGCTACTACACCATCTCCACCTTTACCAGCTTCGATATATATTTTTGCTTTATCTATAAATTTCATATTTTCACCTCGTTTCTATATTTCAACAAAAAAATCCCTATGAAGGGATTTAATTATGCAGCTTTTGGATAAACTGAAACTTTTTTACGATCTCTTCCTAATCTTTCGAATTTTACGATTCCATCAACAGTCGCAAATAAAGTATCATCTCCACCTTTTTGTACATTTGTACCTGGATGAATTTTTGTACCTCTTTGTCTATAAATAATAGATCCAGCTTGGCAGAATTGCCCATCTGATAATTTAGCCCCTAATCTTTTTGATTTAGAATCACGACCATTTTTCGTAGAACCTACACCTTTTTTAGAAGCGAATAATTGTAAATTTAATTTGAACATCATATGTTACACCTCCGTCTTGATT
>CAYJEM010000061.1:0-12269 GCA_964369175.1 uncultured Erysipelotrichales bacterium
TAATTTAAATATATTTACTTTTTATTTTTGTTGTATATCATTTATATAAGAAAAGAGATACACATAATGACTCATATTAATGCTTGAGTAATTGTAGTATCTCTTTTATATACTTATTTTTAAGTTTAATTATTTATTTTTTTTCTTTTTGCCAAATATAATTAGCCCACCAGCTACAATGCCAGCCCCTCCTAGTAATGCTACCCAAATAATTGTTTGCGTATTATCCCCAGTTCCTGGTGACTGTTTTGACCAAGTTGCAGTCAATGTATTTGTTGTTGGATCAAATATATATCCTTCAAATATATAGCCATCTCTAGTCGGTTCCTCAATTATTGTATCTTTTTCAATAATCAACTCTTTAGGTGGTGTTCCATCATTATTATCTACAATGACTTTATCTCCATCTTCTACTTCAAATGACTCTTCAGGCAGCTCTCCTCCTGGTGTTGGGTTTACTCCCGGGTATGTTACTGTATGTCTGGCGACAATCTCAACATTTCCATTGACAGTCGTAATTGCATAGTTACCTACATCATTACCACTAATCGTTGGTACAAGAATGCCTGGATAACTTCCAATATCTGGCGTCTCCTGTGTTTTTGTAATATTTATGTTTATTTCATCACTTGCAAAGAATGCATTATGTGTAAACTGATATGTAAATGTTATTGGATCCAATTCATCCACATCTCTTTTATAACTATCAACCATGATAGTCACTGGATATGGATTTACTGTATGTGTAAATCCAGCCATAGCACTTACAAGCGTTCCATCTCCTTGCATTTGAGTAGCTACCACCCATAAATCTGTGACTTTTACATCTTTAGATATTGTTTTTCCAATTAAGTTTTCTTCTGTACCATCTTGTAGGTGCGGTGGAATATCTACAATCTTGATATCTACACCTAAATCTTGTGCTTCTTGAATTGTGAAATTTTTTCCATATATTGTAACAATTATATCATCCAATGGTAACTCGAAGGCTTTACTATTGTATTCTACAACTATTGATTTTGCCTCAACTACTAGTGGTTCAATACCTAAATTCTCTTTTGTAAGATAGATATTAAATTGTGTATTTGAAGCAATAACTTTACTCGTTATTGTTGATGCACTTGCTACATAACCATATCTAAATAAATACTCTTCTAACTTCTTAGCAACATCTACGTCAACTAATATATTTTCTACAGTTTGACCTAGTTTGTATGATTGTGATTCTAGGGTAAAATCTTTTTTAAAGGTAGACCCTGCAGGTGTATAAAAATTAACTGAAATTGTACTTGGTTGTGGTACTTCTTCTTTATATACAAATATAAATGTATTTGTTGTCTCATTTATAAAATCTTTTCGAATTATCGTTTCAATTGGTGTATACCCCGGTATATTAGCCGCCGGTAAAGTAAGTATTTCCAAATCAGTTTCAGCATTTTCAATATCAATACCATTCCCTACTGGTACACCTAGTTCATCAACATGTATTACGTTATATATAGCATTTTCATCTGCAGTATATTCAAAAACTAATACATTGTCCATAATTGTATTTTTATGTGATATATAATGGTTATCTGGTGTATAGAAAAGATTAGTAGGGAACCCTTTTTCACGTAATTGCTTTGTACTAAGCGCTACAGCTCCTACGTAGAAATCAAGCAATTGATCTTGCAGTGTTGTGCGATATGTATATTCCTTGCCTGTTGTATCGGTATACTTATGTACAATCTCAAGGTTCAAGTCAGATACCTCTTGCCACTGTACAGTATACGTTCTGTTTTGTACAACAGGATCACCTACTGGTACCGCAATGATTTCATCACTATCGTCTAATGTCCACCCTAAGAATATATGACCTTCTTTTGTAAGATTATGGAAGCTAAGTGGTATAACTAGTGGTGTCCCGTACTGATACTCTATTACTGTTCCGCTATCATCTTGATCGCTTTTATATGTAACATTAAATGTTTCTATATCCCACCACGCATATACAGTTACGTCATGTGCAGGCATAGTATTTAAATCACTTATTTCAAAGCGTAATTCTTCTGGTAACTCAGCACGATTATTTTGGGCAACATGTGACCATCCAAGAAATCCTTTTTGAATTACTTCAGGTGGTACATCTGCAGCTGGTAGCCAGCCACTCTCTGCTGTTCCACCAATCGTTGTATTGTTTTCAAAAACTGGCAATAACTCTGTTTGATACGGAATATCTTTTACCTCTACAAATGTTGAAGCATATCCAGTATTAAAGGTGATATCATAATCATTACGTTCATAAATAAAATCATACGCTAAATCATTTACAATTTCGTCTCCATTTAAATCCTTATACGATTTTAGGTAATTAATTGCACCATCTGCATCTATTACCCCATCAACTGGAACTATCTTCCCCTTACTATCAATCTCATTATAACTCGATACATTTGTGAACCCTGGAATGACATTTGGTACGTAATTTATACCTGGTGATAGTGTATCTGTCTCTTTTAGATTGTAATACTTATTTCCTTCAAATTCTATCTCCTTTGACCCAGGTTCCATCACTGCTCCTTCTAATGGTTCTAAATATATATTAATATCAGAGTATTGTGATGTTCCAACCGCAAAGAATGTAATTATACTATTCGATGCTTTTGCCATTAATGCATCCCCGGCAACATTGATATCACTCGTATATACAATTGTTTCAAATGGCTCTTTATCCGGATACCCTAGTGTTGTAGCTCCAGTTCTCCAACCGTAGTAATTACTAACTTCACCGCCGCCACTAAGAATGAATTTTGTGCCGTCTGGATATGGCCACTTATCTTCTATGTTTTGTCCATATTTATAGAAAAATGAATAATATCTATTATCTAAATGCGGACTTGCATTAGTGATTGTGTACTTATGGACAATCCCTGTCTCCACGTCTGTATATACAGCAGTATTAACATTTGCTGGTACCCCAGTTGTTGGTTCTGTATATGTTTTAGAATCTGCTATTAATGTCTCATATGTGAATACACCATTTACATCATCACTTTTCCCAACTTGAAATTGTGCCATATAAACAATACTTTCATAGTATAAATTAATTCTTGTTGAACCATTTCCAGTAATTGTAGTTGCAGTATTACCAGATGCATCTAAGAATTCACTCTTAGTGAATTTTCGATACTCTATACCATCTTGTGCTCCAGGAACTTGACTTTTGTACTGTTCTAAAAAAGCTTCGTCCAATACCTGACCAGTTTTTGCATTTGTTGTTGTTGTCGAATAAACTTCCCATGTCTCATCTGATTCAATTTGTTCTGGTGTAAGGCTTCCGGGAAATGTTGCTTCTGTGATAAGTGGGCGAAATGAGACAATTTCAGCAAATTGATTTGCAGGCTCCTTACCTACAACATCCAATCTCTCTACATAATAGGTTACAATTACTTCAGCATCATCCGATGTCCAAACTGCTTGTAATGTCATTGAATCTGCTGGCATAGTTGTTGGTAGAAGATTCCCCGGGTTTCCTGTACTTGGCATCTTAACGTATTTTGTCCCAGTTGCTACATCTATATAATGACTAAGTTCGAATCCTGTTCTTTGTACATCCCACAAATAGCTTAGATCAATTCCTTCACCATATTCAGCAGTTGTAGCTGCAACTTGTGTCCCTCCAGCACTATCAATGAGTATATAGTTTTTCTTTCTTAAATATTCAACTGTTAATGTTGTGTTATTGCTTGGGCTCACAATATTTGAAAGTTGCCCCTCACCGGTTGATATAAATCCCTCTTTATCTTTAGGGTGTGCATATACGATACTACCAACTGGAATATCTAGAAATGTTTCTTGTTCTGTTACTACACTAGCCCCTCCAATATTTGGATACTCATGCTTAACAATGTATGAAGCTGTTTGAGTGTTATCAACATATACAACATTATATAAAGTCGTTGTTGGATCTTCACCTAAAGTAACTGAAGATACCGCGGTATCCTTTATAGCATAACCTGTTATATTTTTATGTGGTACAACGATAGTTACACCTTGTTGTAAGCTGACCTTATATGGATCTGCTATTTCTTCACCACTATCATTAACATACTGTATTGTATACTCTGTAATATCAGCTGGAGCTTGTTCTCCAACAGTATAATAGGCATACAAATCAACTACAGCTCCGGCAACCAATCCACCATTTGTTGGATCAATTGATGTTAGATTAATTTCATTCCCTGCTTCATCACCCCAATAATTAAATAACAATGCACTATTGCTTGTCGCTATTGGTGGTGTTTCACTAGGATAGTGCACCCCGTCACCTGTATAGAATGCAATATCTTCATACAGTATACTACCGTCATCGTTATAAAAGTTCACAAAGAACAATCTTTCAACTGCTCCATTTTTAGAATACCTTACCTCCGGTAACTCTCCATCAGTCGAGGCATCTATGTTAATTTCATCAGATTCAGTATTTGCATATACACTTGGTAATACTGGCATTGATACAATCATCATAAACACCATTATGACACTTATTACTTTCTTCATTTCCCTCGTTCCTTTCATAATAATTTACACTAATCAAATACCATATTAATTTCATATGATATACACCTATACACTTATTGTAAGTCCCAACGCTATCTACATGCAAGTAATCATATAATATTTTTATATTCTAATTAAAAAAGCAACCCCTAAAGGTTGCATAATTTTATTTTCGATAACTACACTTTGGACATGTTCCATCTTCATTTAAGGTTACGC
Organism: uncultured Erysipelotrichales bacterium; assembly: GCA_964369175.1. Classification (GTDB taxonomy): domain Bacteria; phylum Bacillota_I; class Bacilli_A; order Erysipelotrichales; family Coprobacillaceae; genus Tannockella. The sequence continues at coordinate 4,762 of CAYJEM010000061.1, forward strand.
CACAAAGTGGACATTGTGTACTATCTGTAGCTTTTTGATACTCTTCTGTTGCACCATTTACCCCACTTGTGAAAGTTAACTTTGTAATATTTAATTTATCCTTTAACAATTGATATACAATTTTTATCATTCCTTCGACAGTCATTGTCTCTTTTGTAACAACAAGTCTACAATCAGGATATGCTTTTGCTAGTGGTATATCAAATGCAGGGCCTTTCATTATATTATTAGGGTGTCCATCCTTAATACCTTGTGTTTCATATACACCTAATATTGCTGGTAAAAGTGGATCATCCTCTCTTAAAATTAGAGAATGGTCGAAATTTTGCAGCACTTCCCATGCAACCTTTTTTATTTCATTACATGGATAAACCATATTAACTCCCGCGTTAACGTCCCCTTCTACTTCAATTGTTAAAATCCCTGTGTGTCCATGCAAGTACTGTGCTTCCCCTTGAAATCCGTAAAATCGGTGTGCATATTGCAAATCTAGTGTTGTAATACTTTTCATAAAATAATCTCCTTTCCTATGCATTCGTATTTTGACAGATTGCCCTTAAACAAATAGACTTTGAATAGAAAGATAGAACTTTAAATGATTGCTATATTTTGAATAATATTTCTTGCATCTTGTAATACAGATAAACAAATATACCTGATATTACAAAATACTCCCTCTTCCAAAGTGTTTTAACAACCTATCCTTAACATAATCTTATAGTATTAAAAAAATTATTACAACTACCACACCTTTTATATTTTTATACATGATTATTTGACTACAAAATATCGTATGTTGTAGAATTAATCATATACAATAACATTATAATACTTATATTTCTAGGAGGAAAATACTGTGAAAATAAAAAAAGAATATTCTTGTGCATTATTACTATCAATGGATTTGCTTGGCGGAAAATGGAAAATGCGTATTTTATGGCATGTCTTAAATAAAGACAATCGTTTTTCACTACTACAAAGAGGTATTCCAGATATTACTCATAAAATGCTTGTGACACAACTTAAAGAACTTGAACAAAGCGGAATACTTATACGGACTGTTATTTCTAACAAACCATTAAATGTTGAATATTCGCTATCTACGAAATATAAAGAACTAATTCCCCTTATACAAGGTTTCTGTGATTTTTCAAAGGAATACGCTACAGAAAACAGTATCTCTCTTTTGGATTCATAGGTACAAAAAAGTACGTAATTGTACAACTTATTTTGTTTCTATATAATTTAGATACAACGAATAAGGAGGCAGTAAAATGAAATACCCAAGAGCATTTTCACACATAGGTTTGTCAGTACCTAATTTAGAACAGGCAGTTAAATTTTATAGCGAAGTAATGGGGTGGTATATTGTTATGGAACCATCTACGATTATAGAAGAAACTTCATCTGCAATCGGCATAATGTGCAAGGAAGTATTTGGTGCAGGACATGGAGACTTTAAAATAGCTCATCTTGTTACATCTAATTCAATTGGTATTGAATTATTTGAGTTTGCTGATAACAATAAAGAAAAACAACCATTTGAATTTAAAAACACTGGATTGTTTCACTTTTCTATTCAAGATCCTGATATAGAAAAGATGGTCGAAACAATTGTCAAGCATGGTGGTAAGCAACGTATGCCAATCAAAGAATATTACCCAAATGAAAAACCCTACAAAATGTGTTATGTAGAAGACCCATTTGGTATTGTATTTGAAATATATACCCATAGCTATGAAGTAACATATTCTAAAGGTGCATATTAATTAATAGAAAGCACACTAACTAATGAACGACACAAACGTCGTTCATTTTATTTTTCTACCTTGCTTTACATATCTACAAGTCAATATACTGATTGTAATATTGTACCAAAAAAAGAAGCTATTAAATTCATTTTCGCTTACTTATTAATTGCAATACCCACGTAAAAACAAAAAATGGACAATATATTGTGCAACGGTGCACAGTGGCTTATCAAGCAAGTTATCATTTATATAACGTATCCCTCGATACAACAAATATAGATTACCACATATAATTATTTATCTCATTTCTTAGATTCTAAATAAAAATTTTTAGAGATTAAAGTTAGTGTATTATGATTTATTGTCAGTAGTTGTTCAATGATTTTAATATTTAAATACATATGTTACAATAACCTAAGATAAGAATAATTATATCTTTATTAAATACATATAGCAGGAGGAAGAATTATATTGTGAATGTTACAATTAAAGAGCTACAAGAATATCTATTTAATCATTATTGCACTACTGGTATTGATCAAAGTTTATTTATAAAATTAGTAGAGGAAGTTGGCGAAGTGGCAGAAGTTCTAAATAAAAAAGCTGGAAGAAAAGAAAGTGTAGCTGAGGATTTACAAACACAACTAGGTAATGAATTAGCAGATGTTATCCATTATTCCTTAGCTATTGCTGCACTCAACGGTATTGACATGAATGATGTTATTATTAGTAAAGACAAAGTATCATCAATAAAGTACAATCATAAAACTAATTTAGAGCAATTTATTTTATATAAGAACAATAATAAGATAATCAAATAAATTTATGTAAACTATGAGTATATAAAGACCGATAATATATCGATTTTTTAGATTTCACTCAATATTTTTTTGAAATATTCTATCGTATACGATAGAATAATGAAATACATATACAAATAAGTATATTAATTTATATTATGGAGGATTTTATGACAACTTTAAAATATTATTCAAACAAAACAGCAATTATTAATCCAGAAGATTCTGTTACTAAAATAGATAACTTTCCTAAAGTGGGGGTTACATGTTTTTCTAGTGAGTTACTAGAAAGTGTTCTACAAAACTACAAAAAAGAAATTATTTCAAAAATTGATACCGCTAATGGTAGTTATCCTATTTACAAGATTAATTACAAAGGAATAGATATTGCAGTCTTTGTATCTAGGGTAGGAGCGCCAGCATGTGTTGGTGGTTTTGAAGAAGTTATTGCTATGGGACTTGAAAAGTTGATTATGTTTGGTACTTGTGGTGTACTTGATAGTTCAATAGGTGATCTTGCAATCATTATACCTTCATTTGCAATTCGTGATGAAGGCACAAGTTATCACTACCATGAAGCTAGTGATGAAATTAGTGTGAATGAAAAATATACTGATAAGTTCATTAATCTTCTTGAAGAACATAATTACTCGTATACACAAGGTAAAACCTGGACAACAGATGCATTCTATAGAGAGACTGCCAACTTGATGGCTTTAAGAAAGCAACAAGGTGCTGTTTGTGTAGAAATGGAGTGTTCTGCAATGAGTGCTGTAGCCAAATTTAGAAATATTGATTTCTTTGAGTTTTTCTACGCTGCTGATAACTTAGATAGTGCAAAATGGGATGCTAGGAGTCTAGAGTGTTCTACTAAGCTAGATGATAAAGAAAAAATTGTAGTATTAGCATTTGAACTTGCAACTAGAATAGCATCATCAAATAGGTAAATTTATTTATAAAATCACCTATATTAAGGTAGTTATAAATATATATACGAGATTTTCAAATATCGTATTCTTTTTGGTGACACTTAGATAGGCAATTGTATAAATACTATACCTTAACTGATTTCTACATAAGAACGGGACTTATACTTATATAACATAAGCAGTAGAAAGTGAGGTTAATATGTTATTTTAAAGCATACCAACTATAATATCTATTTTAATCTAAGGTCGATTTTTCATCGTTCTTTTCTTTATACACGATATTATCATAATTTTAATAATGAATTGTATATGTTATACTAATTTACGAGAAGTACAATCACACGATTTATAATACGTATAAAATTGGAGGTTTTTATGAACGACATAAAACAAAATATTGAGACAGGGTTTTCTAATATAGGAGAGTTACGCTATAACAAGATGTCAGTATACCATAGTGAAGTATTAAAACAAGGTAAAGTCGGGTTATTTAATAAAGGTATGCTAAAAAAAATTGTAGCAAGTATTGAAGAAGGAAATGCATCATATATAAAAATAAATATCGGTGAATCATTTCATACTAGTATGCTCAGTTCTAATGATGGTTATGATACTTACGTTTATTATAGAATGAAAACAGAAGATGATAATTTCATTAATAAAGGTGTGCAAGTTATTGATAAATTCAATCCAGAGGATGGAAGCTATGCATATTTATTACAGTTTAAAATAAAAAAAACGGTATATTATATAATTGTTGAATCAGTTAACCAAGAATATCTGCTTGATAATGCAAAAAGGCTAATGTCTATTGATACCAATAGTACTAATACATGCGTGATTCCAGAACTTCGAGAAAAATCTTTAATTGATAAAGGCATTGATGCATTGGTAAATAAGTTTTTTAAAAATAAGGATTAAATAATTTCTTTTTTAGTGAAATATATTGCATTAGTTTCTAGAATTTTCAAATACACTTATTGACATTTTACAACTTCAATGTTACATATATCATGTTACATAGTAATAAAACAATAGAAAGGAGAATTTATTATGAAAAAATTTGCAGCATTATGTGTTGCCTTAGCATTAACAGTTTCTTTATCAGGGTGTGAAGATGATACCTCAGCTGATTACGAGAGTAATCCCACAACTAGTGATGAAACAACTGACACTCCTGAAATTCAATCAGGATATGGATATGATGATTTATCAGCATTTGTTGAATATGGCATTTTAGGAGCATCTGGAGATAAAATGTTACTTATAGGATACAATAGTAATGCCCAAGCATTCTATTTAGAAGTAGATACAGAAACAAATGAAGCTACAGCATATGCTGGATCATTGGTTATGACTCCAGAGGGTGATGCTACAATCACAGATATGACTACGAATAATACGGTAACTTATGTCGTTACAGATAGTACTATATTTACTGCTGATGGAGTAGAATACGATGCGATGTCTATAGACAAGCAAGGAACATTAGATAAATTAGCATCAATTTTTGGTATCAACTAAGATCGATAATTCATCGATCTTTTTTATATCTCCTTCAAATCTATTAGGTGGTAAGCGTCAAATAAAAAGGCTCTAGTATATCCCAATAATGAACTGAACCCCATTTATTAGAGGTGTTGAATTAAGCTAAGCGAAAGGATTGATTCCTACTCTTGATACAGTGACTTAATGAGTTAGTATGATATCTAACTTATTGTTTATTTTCATATGTGGGAATATGTACATTAACTAATTTTTTTCTATATCATCAATATGTGCAGTATTTGTCGTATTTTATTAACTGTCAATAATATAATTAGAATTACAATTTTGAATTTGGCAGGAAATCGACATGTTTTAGCGAACATTTACAATATTTTACTATATATTTATTCCGTACCTTATTCCGTACTTTATTCCGTGCTTTTTATTTTATGGAACAAAATAGTATCCCCCCTCTCTCTTATAACCAATACAATTAATCAATAATTTCTCTTTTAATTTTCTAATTGCATTATCAACACTCAACACTATAAGATTATTTTTCTTAAGATAAAGGAATTTGTCAAGCAGGAGATAATTTTAATTATTTGTATTATCATTTGTATTTTTATATCATATTTAATGAACATCTATAGACAACATTACACCATATAATGAAAACTTTGTAATGATAAGCAAACGTATGTATTTCTAGATGAAATACAGAACTGTGTAAATTTTGAAAAAGCAGTTGATAGCCTATTCATTAAAGACAATACTGATATTTATATTACTGGATCGAATGCCTATATGCTATCTGGCGAACTTGCAACACTTCTTTCAGGAAGATACATAACGATTGATATGTTACCTTTATCATTTAGTGAGTATATGACATTTCAAGATAGCACTCGTTCATCGAGAGAACATTTTGCAGATTATATGCGTTTTGGTTCTTTCCCATATTTAGCAAATATATCAAAGAATGTAAATATGATAAATTCTTATATTGAAGGTATTTATAGTACTATTTTAATAAGAGATGTTTCAAAACGTGAAGGTATAAGTGATATTTCTTTACTAGAAAACATTGTAAAAGCAGTTGCTTCATCAAATGGAAGTCCTATTTCAACTAAGAAAATAAGTGATACTATAAACTCTGCTGGTAGAAGGACATCAGTTAATTCTGTCGACAATTATTTAAAAGCTCTTTGTGATGCTTATATATTCTATAAAGTTGATCGATTTGACATCAAAGGTAGACAACATTTGAAAACTTTGGGAAAGTATTATATCGTTGATACTGGTATTCGTAATCTTATCTCTTCTTCAAGTTCATCTGACATAGGACATTTGATTGAAAATATTGTTTACTTTGAACTAAAAAGACGCAAGTTTCAAGTAAGCATTGGTAAAGTAGCTGAAAAAGAAGTTAATTTTGTTGCTAAAAGTGAAGAAGGTCTTTTATATGTACAAGTTTCTGCCAGTGTACTTAATGAACACACACTAAAGAGCGAACTTGCCCCGCTAGAAGCCATAAGTGACCATTACCCAAAACTACTATTAACCTTAGACGAAGTACCTAAAGGTGCTAACTTTAACGGTATTCGCTATATAAACTTAATTGATTGGTTATTAAATAAGTAGACACCGATAATATATTTCATTAACTGTCAGTCTTCCTATGAGTTTGGAATGCTTTGGTTTTCTAAATACTGTTATTGATAATTAATATCTAAATTGACAAAATAAATCTAGGTAAAAAAAGTGAAAACATTTGCGACATACCTCGTATTTTTTTATAAATGAAATTAGAGATATGATAATTACTTCATTAAATTTACCTAATAAAATGGGGTCACTATGTTTGGACAAAAGTGCAAAGAATTATTTGACGGAATACAAGATCACAATATTATGTGTTTAGCAACTTCAAAAAACAACATTGTTACTGCACGTTCTATGAGTGTAATTGTATTTGAACAAAAATTTTATTTTCAAACAGATATTAATTTAAATAAGTATGAGCAGATAAAGGATAATCCAAATGTTGCACTATCGGATAAAAATATTCAAATAGAAGGTATTTGTAACGAAATAGGTCATCCATTAACAAAAAAGAATTCCTTTTTTGCAAATTTATTTGAAAAGAATTTTAGTGGTTCTTTTGATGCATATTCTTCTTTGAAAGACGAAAGATTATTTGAAGTAATACCAACTAAAATTACTGTTTGGGGTTATGATGATGGTAATGCATATCAAGAATTTTATGATTTTGCAAATACATCATACCAAAAAAAATACTATCTGATATAAATGTTATGAGTATAACATGATTGTCTAACTAAATCGTTGACCGATTACTAATCGGTCTTTTTTGTACATTTTTGACAGGTTTTCTGACAAATTGTTGTGAAATATGATGAAACACATGAAATCAAAATTAAAAAAATAAAAATTCTTGATAAACATACCACCAGTATGATATTATATTTACATACCAACGGTATGGAGGTGAAAGTATGGCTCGAAATAAATATCCA
>CAYJEM010000062.1:0-12260 GCA_964369175.1 uncultured Erysipelotrichales bacterium
CGAGTGTTTCCTGTTGTATCGGGGTATCACTCATATATAACCCTTTTGCATTATCGTGCCATTCCTCTGGTGTAGCTGTACCACGAAAAGTAACAATGGCACTATCTGCTCCTTTTTCAGGGTCTTGGTATACCGTGGCAAATACATTGTTGTCATATTCACCACCACTTTTAATCAAGAGTCTCATTAACTCATCATCTGCTTTTATTGCCCGTATTGTTGCCGCCCATTCTGCAGCTTGGATATATGAGTTTTCTTCTGTTAGATAAACATCTGTCGGTGCTGACTCCAGTTTTTGCAAAGCAGATTCATTAAATACATTCAACAATTCTTTCACATTTGCAGCGTCTTCATTCTGTTTGATTCCCGCAGCGCTATACACGTTTTCATTTAAATATGTTAATTGTTCCAATAACATTAATTGTTCATCAGTCATTTAATGTTACCTGCTCTCCAACAATATTTAAATATGTTCTTTCATCAAAATACATACCTAGACTTGAGTATATATATGCATCATCACGATCAGGTTTGTTGTCACGTAGAATATTTTCAAAAATATGTGATGCATATACATACATTGCTGATGTTGATCCAATGTTTCCTAACCACTCCCTATCTTCATACCATGTTATATAATCTTTGTTTATTTGTTCAAAATTAGTTACTACTTCATTGTTTTCAAGTGCATATATTCGGGTGCGTACACTTGCATATGTTAATACATTATCTTTATTAATATCTTCAAACTTCCCATTGAAGTCATCTATTTCACAATATACCTTAATTTCTAGTTCAGGATACTTTGTATTGAAGTATGTAATTATTGCCGCTTCAGCATCATCAGTCAATAAATATTCTTGATAATTATCTACATAGTGATCATCTTCTTTAACTACTTCTACAAATTGTCCTTCGTCTGCATCTTCTGGTGATACAACTAATGTTTGTTTATCTAAATTTGATCCATTTATATATCCATGAAAGTTAAACTTTATTTCGGGATACTTTTCATCTAAATATGTATACATTTCTTCTATATATGTTATATTTGATGCTTCTACAATTGATAATTCATCATATTCTGTTGGTAACCCTTCATTACTTAGGATTTCTTTTTGTCTTTCTGTTAGCACAATCTCCACCTCTTCTTCTTTTTCTTGATCTAAATCTATTTTAGGAATACAACCAGTTATTAAAGTAGTTACCCCTAAGATAATCATAAATAATTTTGTTTTTTTCATATTGTCTTTCCTCTACCTTATAAAATTACTTTAAGAACTTTGACGCTTGTTGTTCATCAGTTTCATTGAATTCATTGTGTATTGTTGTTGTGTACTCCAGTGTTTTTAACATTATATCTGTTATATTTGTAGACATTTGTTTTAACTGATTAGCGAGTAATTTATAACTATCCCCACTTTTAGAAGTGGAAGTAGTAAGGATATCATCGATTGGTATTGATGATAACTTACTACTGCTTTCACTTATATGTGCTGCTAGTAACCCATTATACTCTAAAAAATTGTCCTTATTTATTTTCATCATATCCTCTTTCTAGTATACAAAACTATCAATTTCATCAACTGCATTTATAAATCTTTCAGCATGATTTCTAGTATATAGTTTAATAGCTACTAATCGCATATTTATTTCATTGATAGAATGCTCTAGTGCAACAAGTGAATTATTTATTTGTGTATCTATAATAGCATCTGTTTTTATCTTTTCAAGTAATTCAGAGTATCTTTGCACAGTTTCAATTAAACATGTTATGTACTCATTAACAACATAATCTGTAGATATATACTCCATATCACATAGTACTAGTTTATTCATAAGACTCCATACTCCTTTTAAGTTCGTAATAATAATCATCTAAAATATTTACTAAGTAGTTTCGTTGGCTATTTAAACGGTTTATTTCATCTTCAATTTCATGGATTTTATTTTGAATAGCGACCTTTTCTCTTTCCTTATTATTAATAACATTATTGCCTGTTGAGCCACGTAACATATCAATTGTGACGTTTTTTATCACGGAGTAGACTTTTACACGTGTCTCGTCTATTCTGCAATTATCATATTGATACATTCTTTCACCAAAATCATCATTTATTCGATTTGATAGTGTATTATGTACAGTCTGGAATTCTATCATTGTTTCAAGATTCCTTTTTTCTCTAGTAATTTCATCTTCTACATTTTGTATGCTACTTTGAGTTGATTTAATTTTATTTCTGTAGTATTTTTCATCATACATTACTGCTACCTCCTGCTATAGTTTTTTATTTTTACATCTATATACTCCATTAGTTACTACCGATGCGATTACAAGCACGCCACACGCTAAGTATAGGTATAAGGCATAACTTGTAGTAGTTGAAATATCACTTCCTAATGCTTTATTACCATCCATATTGCTAGGAGCAGTTATAAAGTCATATACAACAGTATCTCCAATTGTACCATTCTTTGTATATGGTAGTGTATTGATGAAACTATTCATCAATACACTATTTTCGAAAGATGTCTCTTCTTTGTTTGTTTTAGCTTGTTCTAATCCATTAGTTAGTTGTTCATCTGATTTTTGTTGATAATCAAATATATCTTGTTTCATTGTATGAATGTATTCATCAGCATTTGAATAACTATCTGCTACAAATTGTTCGTATTCTCTGTTTTTATCATCAAATTCATTTTCAATACTTTTATTGTTATCACTTAAATCGTCTACTTTTTCTTGAATTTCTTCCCCATCGATATTTGCTATTGGATCATACACTGTTAGTTGTCCATTAAAGCTATCATGGTTTGTTTTAAAGGTATCTAATATTTCAACTATACTTGTGTTATTAGCGACTAGTATTTCGTTATATATACATTTAAATTAAAATAGCTTCACTTTAATAACATTAGTTAAAACAGTGTTGGATAAATAGATTTATCTTACACTTCAATAGGTAGTTGTTTAAAAGTATTTACAATATCTTATCATTCATTCTTTGATCTATAAAGCATTTCTAATAAAACACCTCCTAGTTGATATGAGTTTATTATCTTAGGAAGTGCTTTAGTAATATTTATTTGACGCTTAGGTAACTACTATGAAAAATATCATTTTGAAGTAAGAAATTCTATAATAATTTTGAGCATTTTTAATATCATATGTCGTCTAATTATTATTGAATTTTTCTTCATTAATATATTAACAACAATTATACAGTATTTATATTGAAAATGTTTGTTATTTCTTTTTGCATTTTTGAATATTGTATTTTTGCTTTAATACTTGTTTTCATATTAAACTTATAACAAGTTTCATCATTCCATGCGTATACATAATCCATTTGTTCAACTTTTTCTTGAAATGTTTTTATTACTAGCATGTGCTTAGATTGTTCATCTAGATACTTATTGAATCCATTTTCTGTAAATAATACTTCAATGTTTGCAATATTTGAAGAGCTATCTTCTGGTATTGTAAGTGATTCAAAAAGGGCACTTACATAATCCTTGCTTGTTCTTCTTGTTAAAATTACTTCATCTTTGTCTAATACAATTGAAATAATGTATTTATTGGTTTTTCCAAATCTTCCTCTATTCAAGAATACATGATACTTGCTTTGATTATATTGCTTCAGCAAACTAAGCACAATCCATCCAAATTCTGATAATTGATTTTTATCTAATATATTTTTTTGGTGTAATGATGCTATTACTTCTTCTTGCTTTTCGTTGAAATTAGCACTTGTAATTGGAAAATGAATACCAAATATTGATTCCATTTTTCCTATATAACATAATGCCATCAACTCTATTATACTAAATCTCAATTTCAAACCTCCTAGAATCCTAAAACAGCTATAAAATCTTCATTTGTTATTCCAAGACGATATAAATCTTCTTTTGTATAAATACCAAATTTCTCAAATTGTTCTTTTTCAACAATACCAAATGCAATGAGTGCATCTATATTATCTATCCCCACTTCTTTCAAAGTATCAATACTATTAACTCCTGCTTTGTATAATGAATTTGCACTAGAAATGGATGACATTGTTATATCTATAGAATTTGCTGAAGCCTTTTCTACTACATTAGCTTTAATATCATTGTGATAGATATGTGTATCATTTAAAGCTTTCAACGAGTCTACGCTTATACCGATAACTTCTGGTGATTTTGTTGCAAACATATTATCTAGTGTATTGCTATTACCAAGCTTGTAAGAAGCAGTAATTGCAAGTAAAAGAGAAAGCTCTTGCGGTATATATCCCGCCTCAACACCTTTATCTATTTGATCAACAACAATACCAGTTGCCATTTCTTCAAGAATAAATTTATACACAGATGTAGTTTGGTTTAAAATTGTACCTGCTAGCTTATATGCTCCAAATGATGCAGCAGTCAACATAACATTGCCAAGTGCATCATGTGAATCATCACTATTTGGAACTTCACCAGTCAATGGGTTAACTCCAAAAATTAGTGTAGCAAATGAAATAATACCTACTGTATCCAATAAAAATGAGGCAGTACTAAATATCCCCTTATCTACACTATGTTCTATATCGCCTACATTTAAAAAAGTATCTATATATTGTTCATAGTTAAGATTGTGTTCACCACTTTTAACGCTTTGTAAAGTATGTTCAATATACATACCTGATAATAATTTTTTAAACGAATTACCGTGCTCATCCTGTCTTCGCGATTGATGTGAAAACAAATCTTCAAAACTAATATTTTGTTTTGTCACATCATAATAAACCTTAGTGCTCTCCCCACCGTTAACAGAAGGTGTAGTCGTGTATCTAGTTTCAATTATACCAATTGTATTTGCTGTAGTTGGTTCTTTACGAGATAATACATCTAATAATTCCACTGCACTATTTTCATCATTGAATTTTGAGTAAACTAAAGAATCAATATAATTATCTACTTGATCAGCAACTTTAATTTTAAAATGAATTACTTTCTCAATATCATTATATAACTCATTATTTTTCTTTAGCTCTGCCATATAATCATAGTCTATCATTAGTGCTTTGTTAGTATATGAAATTCTATCATTAATTGATTTTATTTTTTTATTTAAAGAATCAAATCTTTGGACATACCTTTGGCACGATGCATAAGTTCCTAATGTTGGAAGATGCTCATCCCAGGCACTATAGTCAACTTTAATTTTCTCCATTATCCCCATCCTCATACAATCGAACAATCAATTCATCATTTTCGATTTTGATTTCTCCTACTGGTTTATCATTATTCCAACCATTAACTATATCGGTAATCACATATTTACCATCTACTTCTGTTCGATAGTTTTTATCATCTGTAATCACATTAAAATATGTTTTTCCATCTATTTCTTCAGTATAGCGATAACATCTAACATCTTCTACTCCATTAACTGAGATATCCATCAGAACTCTATATTCCGTTGTATATTCACCTGTTTGGGTATTCATAAAAACTCCTTCAAATTCCACATAAACACCTTTTTCAGTTGACCCTATACTATTAACATAATCATCGACTCCACTTTTTATAATAGTGCCATCAGGACCTATAAGGTTGATATTAGTACTATCTCCCTCTAGTTTAAATACACCTAAAAGCTCATTTGAATTTGCGATGTTTGCAGCAACAATTTCTTCTTCTAAATGTGCATGAGAATTATTAAATGATTCTTGTGCCCTTTGTTTTTCATTTTCTTGTGATACCATTGCCATTCGTAATGTAAAAGATACACATGCTGCAACAAGGATTGGTATCCATTTTTTAAATTTGTTTTTTTCTTCCATTATTGTACTCCCTATATTAAAACTTTGATGTTTCTTGTTGAATTTGATTTGCTAGTTGTGTATCTTTTTCCATTTGTAACATTAGTGTATTTATGAGATATTGAAACGCCATTCCGTATAACCCTAATAATTTTTCAGTGTTTTTTTGTGCACCTTCCATAAATAGTTGTATATCGACGCTTGCCTTTCCTGAATATGCCGGATTATCACTGCTTTCAAGAAAATATTTTATTGAGATATCTTCGAACCATTTCGTAACTCTTCCTAGCTCTTTAATTTGTTCCTCGAGTATACTTGCTTGTGTTAACACATCATCACTAATTACAATATCTGAACTCATATATCTACATTTCTCCTTTTTATATAATTTAGTTAATCTGGTTTAACTGTTTCCATTCATCACACCAGTCAGTAAAAGTTGTAACTAGTGATGGAAAAACTCCAAGATCTTTGTGAAATTGACTGATGCATGTAATTAGATCTTTGTGTACTTGTAAAGTTAAATCTAGAAAGATAACAAACTCTTCTTTTTGTTTCCCTTCCCATCTGATATCACTTGAGTTACATGTGTTTTTTATTTCTTCAATCTTTGTATATGTTTCATTTAATGTATTTAGGATAGTTTCTTGAACTTCTTGCTGAGCATCTCCTAGACGCTCATTATCATATATCATCTTATTTGTCATTTTGTTATACTCCCTTGTTTTCACTTTAATCCATATTTGTACACTCTGTTATGTACTCTTGTCTATATTGTTCATAAATTTCACCTATCTCATTTTTTTTATTTTCTAGACTGGTGATTAGATGGTTATACTCATTAATTCTTGTTTCATAACTTGATTTACAAATAGCGCATTTTGAAAGATAAGCATCTTTTATTTTGCATCCTTCAGTTCCTGGAATATCTTGTAAAAGTTCGAGCATTATTGTATTGTATTCTACAACAAAGTCTTCATATTCTTTTCTTAACTCATTTACTTTAGTGGTAACCGAATCATATAATCCTTGATACATATCTCTATATACTCGGGTTCTCGAATAATAAGCTGTTGTATATTTATATGGCATGTTATTTTCCCCCTACTTTTTCTTTAGCATTCTTGTATTTATTTATCCCCGTACTAACTACTACACTACCAATTAGTATAGTACAAATAATGTATAAATATTGATTATATTCTACTGTTGTAGCAACATTTGTACTTAATGCTTTATTACCATCCATATTGCTAGGAGCAGTTATAAAGTCATATACAACAGTATCTCCAATTGTACCATTCTTTGTATATGGTAGTGTATTGATGAAACTATTCATCAATACACTATTTTCGAAAGATGTCTCTTCTTTGTTTGTTTTAGCTTGTTCTAATCCATTAGTTAGTTGTTCATCTGATTTTTGTTGATAATCAAATATATCTTGTTTCATTGTATGAATGTATTCATCAGCATTTGAATAACTATCTGCTACAAATTGTTCGTATTCTCTGTTTTTATCATCAAATTCATTTTCAATACTTTTATTGTTATCACTTAAATCGTCTACTTTTTCTTGAATTTCTTCCGCATTGATATTTGCTATTGGATCATACACTGTTAGTTGTCCATTAAATCTATCATGGTTTGTTTTAAAGGTATTTAATATTGCGACAATACCATCATTATTTTTAACTAGAGTACTGTCATACACTTTCATATCTGTTTGAATATGTGTAGGTAAGTTAGTAAACAGTTGATTTAACTCATCTATTGTAGCATCATATGATGCCTGCATTGTGGTAGCATCAACTGTTGGTAGATTCGATACTGCAGTTGAAATGTTACTAATTTTTACATCTATCTCGCTTTTTTCAACACATGGGTCATCTGACATACATGTTGGTAATACAAACTCCGATATCTTAGTATTTACATCGGTATTTAGTGCAGTTGACACTTCATCTTTAAGGATTGGAGTAGTTGATGGTGGTCTTGTTTGTACAAAATCAACGTAAGTATTAATTGTATATCCATTTTGATCATTATCTTTGGCAACAATGTCTAGCTGATTTTTAATTGCAGGATCATTTTCTAAGTTCTGTACCAAAGCTTTTCCAAATGGTGTATCCATTAGACCATACATATTTGCAAGATCAAATACTTCTAATAATATCAATTGATTTAATAATGCTTCGTTTTCTTGTATTGTAATGCTTGTTTGATAACTATCTAACGCACTTTCCATTTCTGGATAACTACTAAGGTCAAATGCACCATTTAGTTGTGGTTGGAAGATTGTTACTATATGTGCTTCATACCTATTTACTTGTTGCGTTTCATAGTCATTTACTAATGTAGATAATTGCCCAAGTAAAGTTGTGATTGATTGTTTATTATCCAATAAATCATTATTTGTACCTTCTAGATTGGTAATTTCATCTCCTAGTATTTTAAGAGCAGTTGGATTCGTACTGTCTTTTTTTAAATATGTATTTAATACATCCTCTGTCTTTGATAATGTATATTGGCTATTGCCCTCACTATCAAACAAAAATGTTGACGATGAAGTCGCATTAATAATTGGATTAACATCACTTCCTAATTGAGTGCTTGTTGTCTTTAATGTTGTAAGTTGATTTGATGTTTGTTCAAGATATCCTTTGTACGCTAAATCAATATCATTTATAATTGCTTGATTTACTTCAAAGTCTTCACTAACACTTAGCTCTTGGATATTGTTTTGTAGTCTTTCAACTTCTGTTAAATCGAGTGATGCAACCAAATCAAGATTAGATATTGCCATTAACACTTCTTTATCTACGACATCGTTTTCCAATATTGTAATTGCAGCTTCTTGACCCCCATGAAATTCAGTTAAAATAGAACTTAAGTAAATATACCCTAAATCATTATTTAGTTGTTCTTCAAATTCCATTACTTTCATCCATGCATTATCATTTGCAACTTCTGATAAGTTACCACTTATTTTATACTCCAGTGTTGTTTTAACTGGTTGTGTATTTATCGAAATTACATTTGATGAAAATGTAGATGGAAGGATGATATATGCACTATATCTTCCATCATCTACTCCTGTTCGAGCATCGTTTAATCCTGTTACTACATAGTCTGATGAATAATTTTGAATAATTTCTGTTGAAAAATTACGATGTTCACCGACATATTCAACCCCTTCATCAAGATTTACAATTGCGATCTTCGTACTGTTTTGTAACTTTCCTGCAATCACTTCCTGATTATGTTTTTCTAATGCTTGTCCAATTAAAATACCCGTTATTAATACAACTACTGTAATGGTAATAATTGTTAAGTATTTAGCGAAAGTTTTCATTTAGGCACCTCCATTTGTTTCTACAAATTTTGGCAGTTTGATCGCACGATAATTTCCACTGTTACATAGTACTGCATTACCAAATGTTGGGATATCACGCATATTTAAATTAAACATTGTAAGTGTTCCTAACTGTCCAAGGATTGCACCACTTGTTGCTGTTTTAAAGAATTTTGTCACTTCATCAAAGCCTTTGAATTTCGATGAATTTACTCCTGCAATTATGTTAATGCCTACACTGGTAGCTTGTTCAAGTACTTTTGTAATATTTTTAACACTTTGTACTTTTTGAATAAACATATCAACATCATCGATATAGATTGTAATACGATCTAATGAATTATAGTATGCTTTTGGTGTCGCAAATGAATTCGATGCTAGTGCTGCTTCTAAACCAACCTTACGCTCTTCACTACTAGTTAATAGTTCTTCTACAAAATCTTCTAATTGTTGAGACGATGTTATGTAATTTGTTGTATCTTTATATTTATATAGTGACATTTCTTCACTGTCAAATACATATTTTTTGCCTGTATCTTGAGATAATAAAATTTCAAGATAATTTGTTTTACCACATTTTGCAGAACCTACTACTAAATATGGAGAACTTGTAATTTGTAAGCTTACATTTTCTACATTATCCAAACTTAATCCAACAAGGTTTGTATTTGTTGTTTCACATGCATAGTTTACAAAATCATTTGTTGTAAAGACATCTGGTAATACTGGTATAGCATGTAGTCTGTCACCTAAATATTGATTGCTTATTTCGTGAATTATTGCTTTAAGGTTCGTAATAAATTCCATATCATCCATGTGTTCAACTGGAGCATATACTTGCATCATATTGATATTTTTATGTTTTACTAGTGCTCTACCTTTTACATCATCATTTAGCTTATATTTTGTACGTCCAACAATACTCATAACATCACCACTATCAAACATATACTGTGCTATTTTGTTCTTGAAATTGTTTAACGTTGAAAAACGTACTGCATTACTTCTTGTTGCAGAAATAACTGTATAAATTCCAAGCCCAAATCCATCACGCGTTGTTTTTGTAATAAAGTCTTCAAAATTACCTGGTACTTCTTTAATAACATCAAAGTTATCAATAAAAATAAACATTGCTTTTAATGGTGTTTCTTCATGCATTTGATTATACATATCAAAATTTTGAGCCATCGCTTGTCCAAACAGCTGTTTACGTCTTTTAATTTCTTCCGTGATTAACTTTTGAAATTTCATTAGTTTTTCATCACTATCAAATGTCATATAATCTGCAACATGCGGTAGTTGACTATATGGCATTAATGAAGAGTTTCCTAAGTCAATAATATACATATTTGTAAGTTGTGGATTATTTTTGCATGCAAGAGAAAGTAAAATTGTACCAAGTGTTGTTGACTTACCAAATCCACTTGAACTAAATGTTGCGACATTTCCATCTTTTACAAAGTCAAATGTGTAATTAATTTGTTCTTGATTTTCTGGGATATCAATTAATCCTAGATGTACTTGCAAATCCAATGCTGTACGATTTGTAATATCTATATCTTTTTGAATATATGGTGAAGCAATGTTTGATTTTAATGACGGTAACCAAGGTTTCGTAACCTCTTGATGATCACTATTTTCATAATATTCTCCAACATAATTTACAATTGCATCCAACTGACTGATTGATGTATTACCATCATCATTATTTTCACTTAAATCTTTATTAATCAATTCACCTTGTCCTAAGATATTTATCTTATATATGCGGTCATCAATCTTTTTGCTTTCTTTTTCTGTTGTATAATTTGCACCACTCCATGCGGTTTGAAATAGTTCATAGATTTCATTATTTCCTACTTGCAAGTATCCTCGTCCTGTTTGTGTTATAAAGGCTGCATCAGATGTTTTTATAATTTCACGACTATCGCTTTCATCTTGTACTTTTAATGCAAGTTTGAATTTTGAGTTTGACCAAATTTGATCATCTACAACACCTGTTGGTTTTTGTGTTGCTAAGATTAAATGTACACCTAGTGTTCTACCAATACGAGCAACGGATACAAGTTCGCTCATGAATTCTGGTTGTTCTTTTTTTAACTCCGCAAACTCATCCGATATAATAAATAAATGCGGTAGTGGTTCTTTTGCTTTTCCGCTTTTAAATAATACATTGTACTTATTTATATTATTTACCTCATGGTCATTAAATACTCTTTGTCTTCTTGCTAGTTCTGCTTTTATCGATTCTAAGGCACGCATACTTTCAGCACCATCTAAGTTGGTAATTGTTCCAAGTAAGTGTGGTAGCTTTTTAAATAAGTTTGCCATTCCTCCACCCTTATAGTCGATAAGTAAAAATCCTACTTCATAAGGACTAAAGTTTACAGCTAAAGATAAAATGTATGTTTGAATTGTTTCCGATTTACCAGATCCAGTTGTACCGGCAACTAGACCATGGGGACCATGTGCTTTTTCATGTAGATTTAATTCTACAATATCATCCTTGGCACGTAGACCAAGTGGTACTGCTAATGATTTATGTGACTCTCCATTTTGCCAACGAGTAGGAATATCTAGTTCCTCGATTGTATCACATTTGTACATTTGTAAAAACGTAATACTTTCAGGGATTTTTGAACTCATTCCTTGAATATGTTGTAGTACACTTAAATTTCTTGCATCTTTTTCTAAATCAATGTTTCCAACTCGTTGTTGTAATAACTGTTTACTTACTTCAACACCTTCATTTAATAATAGGGTTGCAACGTCTTTATCTTCCATAACCAATACCGTTTTGATATTTTGTGGTAGGTTTGCACGTTTTTGTGCAGTATAAATAAGTGAAAAACCAAGTGATGATGTTTCTTCCTTTAAATACTCCATGATTGCATGATTCATAATCATATGATAATCATCAATAATGATTACATAGTGAGGTAGAAAACTCATTGATTTTTTGTCCTCATCACGTTTGTTTTTACGCTCTTTTAAGATTTGATGTAAACTACCTAATACTTGATCACGAACTCTTTCATTATAGATATTTCCTGTTACATTATTTGCGTGAATTCGACAATGAGGATACCATTTACTATAATCGAAAGTATTTTTAA